>CAYPDV010000010.1:26720-54939 GCA_964409525.1 uncultured Gemmatimonadaceae bacterium | reverse complement strand
CCAGGGGCAGGTCTGCTGCGCGGGCTCCCGGATCCTGGTCCAGGAGGGGGTGGCCGGCGAGCTGGAGCGCAAGCTGAAGGAGCGCATGGAGACGCTCCGCATGGGAGACCCCCTCGACAAGGGAGTCGACATGGGTGCGATCGTCGCCCCCGTGCAGCTCGAGAAGATCACGCGCCTGGTCGAGGAGGGCCGCGAAGAGGGCGCCCACGTCTGGCAGCCCTCCTGGAGCACTCCTCGCGAGGGCTGGTTCTACCCGCCAACGCTCTGCACCAACGTCGGATCGGCCTCCACGCTCACCCGCATCGAGATCTTCGGGCCCGTCGTGGTGATGATGAGCTTCCGGACGCCGCAGGAGTCGGTCGAGCTCGCCAACGACACGCGCTACGGCCTGGCCGCCTCCGTCTGGACCGAGAACGTGAACCTCGCGCTGGACGTCGCCCCGAAGATCAAGGCGGGCACGGTGTGGGTGAACTGCACGAACCTCTTCGACGCCGCGAGCGGCTTCGGGGGATACCGGGAGAGCGGGTTCGGCCGGGAGGGTGGAAAGGAGGGGCTCTGGGAGTACGTCCGCCCCTCGTGGGAGGCGGAAGCGGAGGAGCGGGCGGAGGACGGAGCCCCCGGCGGCCCGGCGTCGGCGGAAGGGGCCGAGGCCGCCGACACGGCGCGGAAGGGGGGCGCCCGGCCGGATGCGACCCCGGTCCCGGACGGAGCCGGACCCCCGCTCGACCGCACCACCAAGCTCTACGTCGGGGGCCGCCAGGTGCGGCCGGACGCCGAGTACACCCTGCCGGTCCGGGGGCACGACGGCACCCGTCTGGGCGACGTCCCCCGCGGCAACCGGAAGGACGTCCGGAACGCGGTCGAGGCGGCGCGGAAGGCACTGGAGGGATGGTCCGGCCGTACCGCCCACAACCGCGCGCAGATCCTCTACTTCCTGGCCGAGAACCTCCACGCCCGGCAGGCGGAGTTCGTCGCCCGGCTCGGCGAGCTCACCGGCGCCTCCGGAGCGGAGGCCGCCGAGGAGGTGGGAGCCACCCTCTCCCGGCTCTTCAGCTACGCCTCGTGGGCCGACAAGTGGGAAGGACGGGTGCACCGCACGCCGTTCCGGAACGTCACGCTGGCGATGCCCGAGCCGATCGGGGTGTGCGCCGCGGTGTGCCCGGACGAGAGACCGCTCCTGGGCTTCGTCTCCTGCACGGCACCGCTCGTCGCCACCGGCAACACCGTGGTGGCGGTCCCTTCCGAGCGCTGGCCCCTCCTGGCCACGGACCTCTACCAGGTCCTGGAGACGTCGGACGTCCCGGCCGGGGTGCTGAACATCGTGACGGGGCTCCGGCGCGAGGTGGGACCCGTGCTGGCCGCCCATGATGCGGTGGACGGCATGTGGTATCACGCCGATCGGGAAGGAAGCGCCGAGGTGGAGCGCCTCTCCACCGGCAACATGAAGCGGACCTGGGTCGGCCACGGCCTGGGTCGCGACTGGCTCGACCCCGAGCAGGGCGAGGGCGGGGAGTTCCTGCGCGAGGCGACGCAGGTGAAGAACATCTGGGTGCCGTACGGCGAGTAGCCGGAGCTCGTCGCCCCGTCGCTACCGGACGAAGATCCGGGTGCGGCGGATGTTGCGCCGGACGACCACGTCGACCCGCGCGCCCGCCCGGACGCTCACGAAGGGCGTCCGGTAGCGGTCGCCCGCGACCTCCGCCACCTCGATGCGGAGCTGCTCGACGCCCGACCACGGCACCTCGAACACCTCCACCTCCTGCGGGATCAACGATCCGAGCTCCCGCTGCGTCCCGTCGGCGAGGAGTCTCAGGCGGACCTCCACCGTGTTCTCGTTCAGCACGGCGATCGTGAGGCGCTCCGTCGACCCTGCGCCGACGAACGGATCCGAGCGGGTCTCGCGCGCGGCCGAGCACCCGAGCAGGCCGACCGCTCCGAGCACGACCGCCAGGCGGAGGAGCCGCCGCGGATGGGTCTCCCTCATGGAATACGGGCCACGGCGTCGATCTCGACGGCCACCGCCTTCGGGAGCGCTCCCGCCTGCACGGTGGCTCGAGCCGGCCGGTGCTCCCCGAAGTAGCGGGCGTAGACGTCGTTCATCTCGGTGAAATCGTCCATGTCCGAAAGATACACCGTCGTCTTCACCACCGTCGAGAGCGAGGCGCCCGCCTTCTCCAGGACGGCCCGCAGGTTTCTCAGGACCCGCTCGGTCTGCTCGGCGACCCCACCGTCGAGAAGCTCGCCGCTCGCCGGATCGATCGGGATCTGCCCGGAGCAGAAGACCCAGTCGCCGGTGACCACGGCCTGCGAGTAGGGTCCGATCGCTTCCGGGGCGTCGTCGGTGTGGATGGTGCGCGGCTCACTCACGGTGTCCTCCTGATGGGGTGAGAAGGCCGTCGAACGGCCTTCGATGGGCTCTCAGTCGTCGACGTGGGCGCGGAAGTGATCGAGGATCTCCTCCGGAGAGACGGTCGCCACCCCGGCCTTCCGGACCTCGATGGCCGCGGCGTGGTTCGCGAGCAGGGCCGCCTCGCCCGGCCGGGCCCCTGCGGCGAGCGCGACGCCCACCACCGCGGTCACGGTGTCTCCGGCTCCGGAGACGTCGTAGACGTCGCGGGTGACCGCGGACACCCGGAGGTGCTCTCCTCCCGCCGAACGGAGCGCCATCCCGTCCTCGCCGAGCGTGAGGAGCAGGTGCTCGCACCCGAGCCGCTGCCGGACCTCCTCCAGCCATCCGGGCTCGTCCGGCCGGAGCGGCTCGCCGAGCGCCTCGAGGAGCTCCTTCGCGTTCGGCTTGAACACCGTGGCTCCTCCGTAGTCGAAGAAGCGGAGCCGCTTCGGGTCGACCACCGTCGGCTTCCCCTCCGCCCGGGCGGCCTCGATCACCGCCGTGATGACGCTCGGCACGAGCACGCCCTTGTTGTAGTCCTCCATCACGAGGACGTCGGCGGCCGGCGAGAGCTCCCGCACCGCCTCCTCGAGAGCCCGGGCGAGCCGCTCGTCGACGTCTCCGTCCACCTCGTGATCGAAGCGGACCATCTGCTGGTGGCGGGCCAGAATGCGGGTCTTCACCGTCGTCGGCCGGTCCCGCCCCAGGACGAGGCCCTCCGTGTCGACGCCGAGCGCCTGGAGCGCCTCGCGCAGCGTGCGGCCGTGCTCGTCCTGGCCGCCGCACCCGACCACTCCGCACCGGGCGCCGAGCGCGACGGCGTTGGCCGCGACGTTCGCGGCTCCGCCGACGGCGGAGGACTCCGCTTCCACCCGCACGACCGGCACGGGGGCCTCGGGCGAGATCCGCTCCACCCGGCCGGTGACGTACCGGTCGAGCATGAGGTCGCCCACGACGAGCACCCGCACGTCCCGGGCGCGCTCGAGGAGCTCCTCGACGCGCTCGACGGTGAGACCGCTCACCCGTCCACCGCCCTCTCGAGCACGCCCTCGAACGCCTCCTCGCCCTCCACGACCGGTCCGATCCGCAGGAAGCGGATCGTCCCCTCCCCGTCGAGCACGAAGGTCGCCGGGAGGCCGAGGGCGGAGAAGGTGTCCAGCGCCCGGCCCTCCGGGTCGTGCACGATCGTGTACGTGACGCCGAACTCCTCGACGAAGTCGCGCACGGCGTTCCGGGCCGTCCGGTTGTCGACGCTCACTCCCACCACCTCGAGCCCCCGCTCGCGATACCGCTCGTGCAGGGCCTGCAGGTAGGGCGTCTCCGTGCGGCACGGGACGCACCAGGTGGCCCACAGGTTCAGGAGCACCGGCCGCCCTCTCAGATCCCGCAGATCCAGGGTGTCGCCCGACAGGGTGGCACCGCGGTACGCCGGCGCGGGCTGCCCCACCTCCGGCCGTCCGGTCCGGGGCTCTCCGCCGCAGGCCGGAAGGAGGGTCGCCAGGCCGAGCAGGAGCGCGGGGCCGGCGAGCCGATTCCCGGGGTGCGTCCGCGCACGGCTCCCGGGAAGCATCGGCGGGCGGCTCACCGGCCGCCGTCCATCCGCACCCGGGCCAGCTCCACGACCGACGGATCGGCGGGCACCGTCCACGCCAGGAGGATCTCGCCGTCTCCGAGCGCGGCCATGCGCGGAAATCCCGCCGAACGGCCCGCGCCCGGGCGGGCGGCCCGGATCGGTTCTCCGAGCGCCCCGTCCGGCGTGACCGTGCGCACCATCAGGCTCCCCTCTCCCTCCGCCCGCTCGATCCAGCTCACCACGGCGGTGCCCTCCCGGAGGAGCTCGACGTCCACCCGGCCGGCCGGCCGGCCGCCGTCCACCCGGATCGGCTCCTCGAAGGTGCGGCCGCGGTCGCGGGAGTACGCCAGACGGACGACGGGCTCGTCTCCCGCGCCCGTGAACCACGCGACGGCCGTCCATCCGTCCCGGAACGCCGCGGCCGGCCCGTTCACGGGGCAGCCGCCGATCTCCCATCCGTCGTCGTGCACGAGCGTCGGCTCCTCCCACCCCTCCGGACCCAGACGGGCGGCGCGGATGTCCCGGATCTCGCCCTCCGTCCGGTCCCGGTAGACGACCACCGCTCCCGAATCGGTCGCGGCCGCACCCGTCTGGCAGCAGTCGCATACGCGCGAGTCCACGACCTGCTCGGGCCCGTCGAGTCCGGCGTCGGCGAAGGCCCGCGATCGGAGCTCCATCGGACCGTCTTCGGAGGTGTGATACCGTCGCCCGTCGAGCCAGACGAGGCGAGCCCCCTCGTCCGTCGGAAAGACCGAGACGAAGCCGTGCTCGACCGGAAGCCCGTCCTCGTGGGGCGTCCAGGGATCACCCCAGCTCCTTCCCCCGTCGTCGGATACGGCGATCCGCACGCCGTAGTCGAGGCCCCCGGCGGGGCCGAGGACGAGCCAGTGGGCCGCCAGCCGGTCTCCGCCGAGCGACGTCACCGCCGGAAAGTCGGCCCAGTTCACCAGGAGGGAGTCACTGCGGACGAGATCGGGAAGCGGCTCCCAGCTCCCGTCCCCGGCATAGCGGGCCGCGCGGAGCGCCGTGCCCCCCTCGTCGGGGGAGTGGAGCCACGTGAGGACGGCGCCGCCCTCGAGCGCGGACAGGGAGGGCTCACCGGAGTGCGGACCGGCGGGTGAGGCGAGCGGCGTGACCACGAGCGGGGGCGCGTCGTACGGCTCCGCCGCCTCGGATCCGCAGCCGGAGAGGAGCGGGAGCGAGACCGCCACCAGGAGCGGAAAGGGGCGGAGGAGGCGGGTGGGTGGGGGAAGGACCATGGAGGCGGGGCTTTCCGTGTCTCGGTGCCGGAGCGTAGGATGGGGCCCGGGGGGTGGGCAGGAATCTTGCTCGACCTGCCGCGTATAGTACGACGGCGGAACCTCGTCGGCCCGGGAGCGGGTTTCCCGACACGAGCCCCGACTCCCCCCCTCGAACGGTTGTTCGGGAGCCCGGGCCGGCCGGCACGAAGGCCGGCCGTCGTCGGGAACCGTCCGCCACGCTCGTACACGCGCTCCCCGAGAGAGGTTCTCTGGCATGCTCCACCGATCCGCTCCCTCCCGCCTGCTGACGCCGGTTCTCCTCGTGGCGGCGGCGGCGCTCCTCGTTCCGGACACGGTGTCGGGGCAGTACTTCGGACGCAACCGCGTCCAGTACGAGGACTTCGACTGGCAGATCCTCCACACCGACCATTTCGACATCCACTTCTACCCGGAGGAGCGGGAGGCGGTCTTCGATGCCGGTCGGATGGCCGAGCGGTGGTACGAGCGTTTCGCCCGCACCTTCCAGCACGAGTTCGAAGCTCGCCGCCCCATCATCTTCTACGCGGACCACCCCGACTTCCAGCAGACGAACACCACGGGGCAGACCCCCGGCGAGGCGACCGGCGGATTCACCGAGACGCTCAAGAACCGCGTGGTGATGCCGCTGACGGGCTCCTATGCGGACAACGATCACGTCACCGGACACGAGCTGGTCCACGCCTTCCAGTTCAACATCGCCCAGAGCCGCCGGGGCGGTGGGCTGCGGGGCCTGTCGAGCCTGCCGCTCTGGGTGATGGAGGGGATGGCGGAGTACTTCTCCCTGGGCCGCGAATATCCGGTGAGCGCGATGTGGCTCCGGGACGCCCTCCGGAGGGACGACTTTCCCACGATCCGGCAGCTCACGCGTGACGCCCGCTTCTTCCCCTACCGCTTCGGGCACGCCCTGTGGGCATACATCGGTGGGGAGTACGGCGACGAGGCCGCGATCCGGCTCTTTCGCCAGACGCTCCGCACCGGCTGGGAGCCCGCCCTGACGCAGGTGCTGGGGGTGGACTCCGACACGCTCTCCGCGGAGTGGCGGCGCTCGGTCGAGGGGGTCTACGGACCCGCGCTGGAGGGGCGGCAGGCCCCGTCCGAGGTGGGCGACCTCCTTCTCGCCCCGGAGACCGGGGCGGGCCGTCAGAACGTCGGTCCCTCGATCAGCCCGGACGGTCGCTGGGTCGCGTTCCTCTCGGAGAAGGATCTCTTCTCGATCGACCTCTTCCTCGCCGACGCCCGCACGGGCGAGGTGAGGCACAGGCTCGCCAGCGCGGCGAGCGATCCACACTTCGACGCGATCCGCTACGTGGAGTCGTCGGGGGCCTGGTCGCCGGACAGCCGCCGCTTCGCCTTCTCGGTCTTCGCCGAGGGCGACAACGCGATCGTGATCGTGGACGTGGAAGGCGGCGACGTGGAGCGGCGGATCCACGTCGACGAGGTCGGCGAGGTGAATCACCCCGCCTGGTCGCCGGACGGCCGCAGGATCGCCTTCACGGGGATCCGCGGCGGGATCAGCGACCTCTACGTCCTCGATCTCGAGACGGACGAGATCGTCCAGCTCACCGACGACCGCCACGCCGACTTCCACGCGACGTGGTCGCCCGACGGCGGGACGATCGCCTTCTCGTCGGACCGCGGGCCCGAGACCGACTTCGACCGGCTCACCTATTCGAGCCAGCGGATCTCCCTGCTCGACCTCGAGACGAACCAGGTCCGCGTGCTTCCGCTGTTCGGAGAGGTCCGTCACACGAACCCGCAGTTCTCCCCGGACGGCGAGACGCTCTACTTCCTCTCCGACCAGGACGGCTTCTCCGACGTCTACGCGCTCGAGACCGGCACGGGTGAGGTGAGCCGCCTGACCCGGGTGGCCACCGGGGTGAGCGGGATCACGGGGATGTCGCCGGCGCTCAGCGTGGCGAGGGAGGACGGGTCGCTCGTCTTCTCGGTCTTCGACGAGTTCCAGTTCCACATCTACCGCAGGGACGCTCCCGCCGCGGGCGAGGCGGACGTCGTGGCCGTGGCGGCGGACCCGGATGCGCCGGCCCGCTTCCTCCCGCCGGCTCAGCCTTCGATCCGGAGCCGGGTCGACGCCTACATCGCCGATGCGGGCACGGGCCTCCTGCCTCCCGGTGCCTTCGACGCGTCGGACGTGTCGGACTACCGCCCCAGGCTCGCCCTCGACTTCATCGGGCAGCCCTCGATCGGGGTCTCCGTCGGCGGCGACCAGTTCGCCAACCGCGCCTCCGGTGGAGCCTCCGCGTTCTTCAGTGACATGCTGGGCGACCGCCAGCTCGGCGTGGCCCTCCAGGCCCAGGGCAGCCTGGAGGACATCGGCGGACAGGTCGTCTACATCGACCTCGAGGACCGGTGGAACTGGGCCGTCGGCGGAGGACGGGTCCCGTTCGCGCTCGGCCGCACGCTGGCGGGCGTGGACGCCCAGGGGCCGTTCATCAGCCAGGTGGTCCAGCGGATCTTCCAGACGTACGCCACCGGCACCGTGGCCTACCCCTTCTCCCGCACCCGCCGCTTCGAGGCGACCGCCGGCTTCACGCGCTGGTCCTTCGACATCGACAGCCGCACCTTCGCGACCGCCGGCCCCGGCGGTCCCATCATCGCCGAGCGGGGCCCCCCGGTCATCGACGACAGCGGCACCCTCCATCCCGCCTTCCAGGAGCCGGAGGCCCTCAATCTGGCGAACGCCTCGGCGGCGATGGTCGGCGACAACTCCTTCTTCGGCTTCACCTCGCCGATCCGCGGCGGACGGTGGCGCTTCGAGCTCGGCTACACGACCGGATCCCTCGACTTCGCCACCGCGATCGCGGACTGGCGCCGCTACTTCAGCCCGCTAACGGAGCTCACCTTCGCGGTACGGGGCTTCCACTTCGGACGGTACGGCGAGTCCGCCGAGATGGGCGAGATCCGCGATCTCTTCGTGGGCTTCGAGACCTTCATCCGGGGGTACTCGCGAGGGAGCTTCGAGCTGCAGGAGTGCGAGACGGCCGCCGAGGGATGCCCCGTCTTCGAGCGACTCTTCGGTCAGCGGCTGGCGGTGGCGAACGCCGAGTTCCGGCTGCCCCTCTTCGGCACGGAGCGCTACGGTCTGATCAACTTCCCGTACATCCCGACCGAGCTCACCGCCTTCGCCGACGCGGGGCTGGCGTGGGACGACGAGACCGATCCGGAGTTCCGGTTCGAGCGCGACTCCGACGATCTCGGCATCCCCGTGTTCAGCACCGGGGTCTCGGCCCGCTTCAACATCATCAACCTGCTCATCCTGGAGGCGTACTACGCATTCCCCTTCCAGCGGCCCGAGAAGGGCTGGCACTGGGGCTTCCAGGTCGCGCCGGGCTGGTGAGGCCGCCGCCCGAGCTCGAGCGCTTCGTGGCGCTCTTCGGCGAGGGCCGGCACTGGGACAGCCACGAGGTGCTGGAGGGGCCGTGGAAGGAGAGCGGGAGCGGCTTCTACCACGGGCTCATCCTCTACGCGAGCGCGTTCGTGCATCACGAGCGCGGCAACCGACACGGGGTGGACGCCCAGCTCCGCAAGGCGGTGGAAGCGCTCGGGCCCTTCCGTCCGCACTACCTCGGCGTCGACGTCGAGATGCTTCTCGCGCATGCGGACCGGGTGCGGGAGCGGGTGGCCGCGGAAGGCGACGGAGCCGGAGAAGGTGCCGGGTGGACCCGGGAAGTCGGGCCTCCTGCGCTGGAGCTGGACCCCGGCCGGGTCCGGGGCGACGAGCCCGAGCTCAGAACACCTGGACGCTGAAGTAGCGGCGGGGGTTCTCCCGCACGTCGGCCGCCAGGAGACGGATCTCCTCCGCGGCGCCGTTGAGGTTCCGGTAGAGGTCCTCCTCGTTGAGAAGCCGGCCCAGCGTCCCCTCGCCCGTGTCGAGCCGACCCATCACGTTCTCCAGGGAGACGGCGGTGCGGTCGAGCGAGCCCGCCGTCCGGTTGAGCTGGAGCAGCACCGAGTCGGCCCGCGCCGCGGCCCGGGCGACGTCCTCGCCCCCGCCCGCCGCCGCCTCGAGGCCCCGGGCGGACCGGTTCAGGCTCTCGGTGAGGGCGGCGATCTCGAGGCGCTGCTCGCGTACCAGCGACGCGGTCTCGCCCAGCACCGAGCGGAGCTCCGTCGCGCTCCCCTGCAGTGACGAGACGGTGGGTTCGTCGAGCAGGACCTCCAGGCGTCCGAGCGTCGCCTCCGCCCGTCCGAGGGTGTTGCGGACCTGGGGGGCGAGCTCACCGGTCAGGTCGGTGAGCCCCTCGACGTTCCGCCCGGGAATCGTTCCGCCGGGAGGGATCGCCTCCTCGTTCGGGGCGGGGACGATCTCCACGGTGCGGCCCCCGAGGAGCCCGCTGCTCATCAGGCTCGCCGCCGAGCCCCGCGGGATGTCCCACTCGCCTTCGATCTCCAGGGTGATGATCACCCCCCCCTCGGTGAGACCGAAGGAGTGGACCCGGCCGATGTTCACCCCCCGCATCTGCACGGGGTCTCCCTTCCGGAGGCCGCCCGCGTCGACGACCTCGGTGGTGACCATGTAGCGTCCCCGGAAGGTCGCGGGGTCGGTCAGCAGGAAGAGGATCGCGAGGAAGGTCGCCAGACCCAGGAGGACGAAGACGCCCACCTGGATCTCGCGACCTCCGCGCTCCGGCGGCGCAGCGCTCTCGATCTCGTCCGGCGAGGCTCCCCTCCCGGGCTCCCCTCCGCCCATCTCCGTCCGATCCGCCACCCCGCCTCCCTTCCCTTCCGGGTTCTCGCCGTCCGCCTCGTCACCGCTCTCCGCCCGCATCGATCGCTCCTCAGCTCACCGAGATCGCGGCCTCGGCGGCCTTCCGATCCGCGAACGCCTTCACCACCGGATCGTCGCTGACGCGGAACTCGGAGGGCGTCCCGCTGAAGCGGAGCCGACCGCCCTCGAGCATGGCCACCCGGTCGCACATCTCCAGCCCCCCGACGACGTCGTGCGTCACCAGGAGCGAGGTCACCTCGAGCTCGGCGGAGAGCCGTACGATGAGCCGCTCCACGGCAGCCGTGTTCACGGGATCGAGCCCCGTGGTGGGCTCGTCCCAGAGGAGGATGCGGGGCCGTCCCACGATGGCCCGCGCGATCCCCACCCGCTTCCGCATGCCTCCCGAGAGCTCCGACGGCATCTGCCGCAGCACCCGGTCGGGGCGGAGGTTCACCAGCTCGAGCGCATCCCAGACCTTCACCGCCAGCTCCCGGCGCCCGAGCCGCTCGAGCTCCGCCTCGGGAAGGCCCATGCAGATGTTCTCGAAGACGTCGAGCGAGTCGAAGAGGGCGGCGTTCTGGAACACGTACCCGGCCTTGCGGCGGATGCGGTCCAGCGTCGGTCGGTCCGAGCGGAAGACGGACTCTCCCTCCACCCGCACGTCGCCCCGGTCCGGCGTGATGAGCCCGATCGTCGTCTTCAGGAGGACACTCTTTCCCGTCCCGGAGGGGCCGAACAGCGCGAACATCTCGCCCGTGCGGACCTGCATGTCGACCCCGCTCAGGACCGGATGGTCGAAGGTCTTGTGGACGTCCTGGTAGTGGATCACTGGAGCAGCAGCGGCGGAAAGAGCGCGTCGAGGATCAGGATCGTGAGCGTCATGAACATGACCGACTGGGTGGTGGTCTTCCCGACGCCGGCCGCGCCGCCGCCGGTCCTGAGGCCCATGTGGATCGCGATCACGGGGATCGCGAAGCCGAACGCCAACGCCTTCGCGAAGGAGTAGAAGAGGTCCCAGTTGTGCCAGAAGAGTCGCGCCCCGTAGAGGAACGACTCGTAACCGAGCCCCGCCGTGACCCGGGCCGCGAACATCCCGGTCAGGATCCCGAAGAGGTTGGCGAGCCCCACCAGGATCGGGAGCGCGATGATCGCCGCGAGGATCCGGGGGGCGGCCAGGATCTCCACGGGATCGCGCCCCAGCGAGTGCAGGGCGTCGATCTGCTCGGAGACCTGCATCGTGCCCAGCTCGGCCGTGATGCGGGCACCGACCCTTCCCACCAGCACGATCGCGGTGAGCACCGGTCCCATCTCGAGCACCATGCTCTCGACCACGACGCTTCCGAGGACGTAGAGCGGCACGGAGCCGGTGAACTGGTAGCCACCCTGCTGGCTGGTCACGATGCCCGCCAGACCCGCCGTGACCAGGACGATCGGCACGCTCTGCAGACCGATCACGTGGATCTGCCGCACGAATTCGCGGAAGGACACCCGGAGACGGACGGTGGCCCCACCGACCTGCCAGAGGAGGAGCCCGATCTGCCCGGCGTGCTCGGCCACACCCGCGGAAACCCTCCCGACCCCTCCGAGGACGCCCCCGATCGGGGAGCGGGCCAGGAAATCGGCGGCGGAAGAGCGTGTGGACATCACTGTGGACGGGGAGGATCGGGAACCGAACGCCTCGAAGCATCACCGCTCGGGGCCGGAGAATCAAGGAGAGCGGTGCTGGAACGACGAGAGGGCGCCGGCCGGACGGCCGGCGCCCTCCGCGGGCGCCCCCGGTCACGCACCGCTACGCCTCAGCGTGCCGACCGGATCCGGTGCAGTCAGAAGTTCACGCCGACGCTGATCTGGAGCTCGGTGTCGAAGTGATCGACCACCTTCAGCTCGGCGAAGGGATTGATCATTCCTGGCAGCCCGAACTCGACGCCGCCGAGGATCTGCCAGCCGGTGTCGTCACCGCCCTCGAAGTCCATGTAGTTGAGCCCGCCGCCGACGTACGGAGAGACGGGCATGGCCGGGAGCGGGATGTCGAAGATGGCGTTCGCGCCGATCTGCCAGTAGTCGTCCGGATCGGCGAAGAAGTAGTCGAACGTGCCGAGCAGACCGATCGGGAGCGCCGGCAGACCGACGTCGACCCGGGCTCCCGCGCCGAAGCTGCCGTCCCCGGCGAAGTCGTAGGAGGCCTGGGCGCCGAATCCGACCTGGGCCTCGGCCTGCTGCAGGGGCAGCAGCGCGATTGCGGCGGCGAGGGCGCCGACCTGAAGCAGACGTCGCATCACTCCGTTCCTCCGATTCGTGAATCCGGGCGAGGCCCGCGCATCGGGCTCCGCTCGCCCCTGTTGTACGAAGAAGGTGAGGGCGGCGCAAGGAAATCCGATTCCTTCCGGGTGCATCGGTCGGCCGGAGCTCCACAGTTGTCCGGAACACCGATCCGGGGATCACGTACCACATCGCGGACGTCGGACTTCTCCGCCGTCCTCGTCGAATTCAGAGAAGAGGATCCACATTGGGAAAGCACGAATACACGAAGCTCGACCGCGCACGGGACGAGCTCTTCAGCCATATCCAGCGTTGTGACGTCCTCGAGTCCGATCCGGAGCATCGCATGGAGTGGCTCGGAGAGACGATGGAGTACATGCGGGAGCGCTATCCGGAGCTGTCCGACCTCCAGCACGCGCAGCTCGAGATGTTCGGACGGCAGTACCTGAAGCCGCCCATCCAGCACGGTCGGGGTCGGAACGCGATCACGCGGGACCGCGCTCTCGAGGAGGGCGAGGAGCTCGTCGCGTCCGAGCCGGCCGAATCCGAGGAAGCGGAGCCGGTGAAGGCGAGGGAAGCGGCGTAGCCCTTCCCTTCCGGTCTGCGGAAACGAGGCTCCGGGGCGTCCGCTCCGGGGCCTTTTTCCGTATCGCCCGGGTTCGCCCGGTGGAGAAACCCCGGCCGGGCGCGAGGGTACACGCCGACACACGTCCGAGTCCGAGTCCCCCCGGAAGGAGGCAGGAGATGCCGGTTCGTAAAGCGCAGGCCGAGTGGAAGGGAGATCTCGCCGGCGGATCCGGGACGGTGCGTTCCGAGAGCGGCGCGCTCGAGGGAAGCTACTCCTTCGGTTCTCGCTTCGAGGAGGCCGAGGGCACCAACCCGGACGAGCTGATCGGCGCGGCGCTCGCGAGCTGCTTCGCGATGGCACTCTCCCACGGGCTGGCCGAGGCGGGCCACGATCCCGAATCCGTCCGCGCCACCGCCGACGTGCACCTCGAGAAGGTGGAGGGCGGCTTTCGCATCGACCGGATCCGGCTCGGCTGCCGCGCCCGTGTGCCGGGCCTCGACGACGCCCTGTTCCAGGAGCAGGCCCGCGACGCGAAGGAGAACTGTCCGGTTTCACAGGCGCTGACCGGCACCGAGATCACGCTCGACGCGACGCTGGAAGGTTGACCGGCCTCCTCACGCGGGACGGCCCCGGATCCAGCTCACCACCAGCGCCTCCGCCTCCGCGAGGGTGAGCGCTCCCGTGTTCAGCACGACGTGGTATCCGAGTGGATCGGCCCAATCCGCCCCGTAGTGATGCCGGATGTACCGGCGCCGCGCCCCGTCGCGAGCGCGCACCTCCTCCAGGGCCCGCTCGGGCGAGATTCCGCCCCGGCGAGCGACACGCCCGGCCCGCTCGCCGTCGGGGCCCACCACCCGCACGTGCAGCGCGTCCGCACGATCGCGGAAGAGGTACGACGCCCCGTGGCCGACCAGGATCACCGGCGGCGTGCGCACCGCCTCGCGCAGCACCGATTCGCAGAGGGCCCGCACCTCCTCGTCGTCGACCCGGCTGGGGGGCATCGACGGCGGGACCATGTCCGGGATGACGTTGGACAGCAGCACCCCCACCCGCTCGGCGAGCCCCGACACCCGCTCGTCCCGTGCCTCGGCCTCCTCCTCGGGAAGGCGGAGATCGCGGCTGATCGCCTGGACCACCTCGCGATCCACCACCCGCCATCCGAGGGAGCGGCCGATCCGCCGCGCGAGCTCTCCGCCGCCGCTCCCGCTCTCGCGCGAGACGGTGAGGACGCGCACCTCATCCATGGCGGCATCCATGGCGGCGCACCCTCGGGTGCGCTTGTCCCGCCCCCCGTCCCGGTGGAAGTTGCCCATCCATGGTGACGCTCTTCTGGGTCCTCGCGATCTCGCTCTCCATCTCCTTCCTCTGCTCCATCCTGGAGGCCGTGCTCCTCTCGATAACCTACTCCTACGTAGCCCTCCTGCGGGAGGCCGGCCATCCGGCAGGGCGTCTGCTGCACCGGATGCAGGACGAGATCGACGAGCCGATCGCGGCGATCCTGACCCTGAACACCATCGCCCACACGGTCGGAGCCGCGCTCGGCGGGGCGCTGGCCCTGGAGGTCTGGGGCGACCGGTGGATCGCGCTCTTCTCGGCCGCGCTCACGCTGGCGATCCTCCTCTTCAGCGAGATCGTCCCGAAGACGATCGGCGCCACCTTCTGGAAGGAGCTCGCCCGCCCGGCGGCGTACGTGCTGCGCGGAATGATCATCGTGATGAAGCCGATCCTGATCCCCCTCTCGCTCTTCAACCGCCTGGTGGCGCTGACGGGCGAGCGGCCGAGCACCGTGAGCCGGGCCGAGCTCGAGGTCCTGGCCGAAATGGGGCGCCGGGAGGGCACCCTGGCCGAGGACGAGTGGCAGGTGATGAGCAACGTGATCCGCCTCGGCGAGGTGGCGGTCGGAGAGATCATGACCCCGCGCACGGAGATCATCGCGGTTCCCGTCGACGCCGACGTCCAGGAGGCGAAGGACCTGATGCTCGACGAGGGCCACCTCCGCCTACCGGTCTACGAGGGCAGCCTGGACCAGATCGTGGGCGTGCTCCTGGCACGGGACCTCTGGAGGGCCGACCGCGACGGCCACTCGTCGATCCGGGAGGTGGTGCGCCCCGTGCCCTTCTCCCCTGAAGGAAAGGCGGTCGAGGACCTGATTCCGGAGATGCGGAAGCACCGCAACAAGATGGCCATCGTGGTCGACGAGTTCGGCGGCACGGCCGGGCTGGTGACGCTCGAGGACCTCATCGAGGAGATCATCGGCGAGATCCGGGACGAGCACGAAGGAGACGAGCCGGAGGACTTTCAGCGGCTGCCCACGGGCGACGTGCGGATCTGGGGCGGCGTGCCCCTCCGGGAGGTGAACGAGCGCTTCTCGTTGAGCCTTCCGGAGGATCTTCACGACACCATCGGGGGATACCTCTTCGGCCGTCTGAACCGGATCGGCCAGGTCGGCGACGTCGTGGAGGTCGAGGGAGGCTCCTTCCGGATCTCCCGGATGCGGGGGCGCCGGATCGAGTTCGTGCTCTTCTCCCGTGACGAGCAGGAGAAACGGGCGACGGGAGAGGCACAATGACGCGGAACGCGGACCCAGCCAGGGAGAAGACGGACGGATGGCGCACGCCAACTACCTGATCGTCGGAGGAGGGATGGCCGCGGACGCGGCCGTACGCGGGATCCGGGAGCTCGACGAGGAGGGCTCCGTCGTGGTCCTCACCGAGGAGGGCCACCCGCCGTACGACCGTCCGCCCCTCTCGAAGGGCCTGTGGACCGGCACGGACGAGGACCGGATCTGGCGCAACACCACCGATCTCGGACGGATCCGGCTCCACACCGGAACCCGGGTCCTCCTCATCGACCGTTTCAACCGGACGGTCACCACCGAGGGCGGCTCGACCTTCACCTACGACAAGATGCTCCTCGCGACCGGCGGCCGTCCGCTGGAGCTGGCCGACGCGGTCCCGCAGGTCCTCTACTACCGGAACCTCGAGGACTACCGCCGTCTCCGCGCCGAGGCCGAGCGGGGCGAGCGCTTCGTCGTGGTGGGCGGGAGCTTCATCGGCTCGGAGATGGCCGCGGCGCTCGCGATGAACGGGAAGAAGGTCTTCCTCCTCATGCTGGAGGACGGGATCTGCCGCACGATCCTCCCACCTTCCCTGGCCTCCTGGCTGACCGACTACTTCAAGGAGAAGGGAGTGGAGGTGCGCACCGACACCGGCGTCGCCTCCATCCGTCGGCACGGACCGATGCTCCTGGTCAGCGTGGACGCCGCGATGCCGGAGACGATCCGGGTGGACGGGGTCGTCGCGGGGGTGGGCATCGAGCCCAACGACGGCCTGGCCGAGGGCTCGGGGCTGCAGGTCGACGAGGAGATCGGCGGGATCGTCACCGACGAGAACTTCCAGACCGCCGACGAGAACATCTGGGCGGCGGGCGACGTGGCGGCGTTCTGGAGCCCCGTGTTCCAGAAGCAGATGCGGATCGAGCACGAGGATCACGCCAACACCAGCGGGTACCGGGCGGGACGCGCGATGGCCGGAGATCCGCAGGGATACGACTACATTCCCATGTTCTACTCCGATCTCTTCGACCTCGCCTACGAGGCCGTCGGCGAGCTGGACCCGAACGGTTCGGAGATCGTCGCCGACTGGAAGGAGGAGAACCGGGAGGGCGTGCTCTACTACGTCTCGGACGGCCGGGTGCGGGGCGTCCTCCTCTGGGGGGTGCGCGGGAAGGTCGCCGAGGCCCGCGAGCTCATCCGTGACGGCGCGGTGGACGATCCGGAGAGCCTCAGGGGCCGGATCGCGCTCGGCTGAGGCGCGCTACGGGATCCCCTCCGCCTCGCCGAAGCCCGCCGGCGGGCGGAGCCGGAACGACTCGACCCCCGCGTCCGGCCCCAGGTCCTCCTCCCGGGCGGCCTTCAGGAAGGTGTCGACCCACCAGGAGACGTCCCTCCGGCGCACGCGATCGCGGAGCGCTCCCATCCGCCGGCGCACTTCCGCTCCCTCGAGAGTGAAGGCCGTGTGGATCGCTTCCGCGACCGCCTCCACGTCGTAGGGGTTCACCAGGAGCGCGTCGTCCTCGAACTGGGCGGCGGCTCCCGCGTACTCCGACATGATCAGCACCCCCTCGTCGTCCAGAGACGAGGCGCAGTACTCCTTGGCGACCAGGTTCATCCCGTCCTTGAGCGGCGTCACGAGCGCGGCGTCGGCGGCCCGGTAGTGCGCCACCAGCTCGGGTCGCTCCCAGCGGCCGTACTGGTAGTGGATCGGCACCCAGCCGGCGCGGGTGAACTCGCCCTGGATCTCTCCGACCAGCCGCTCGATCTCGGTCTTCATGCGGTGGTACTCGGGGATGTCCTCCCTCGACGGCACCACGAGCTGGATCAGAGTGACCCGCCCGACGAGGTCCGGATGGCGGCGGAGCGCGAGGCGAAAGCCCTGGAGCTTGTGGGGGATCCCCTTCGAGTAGTCGAGCCGATCGACTCCCAGGAGGATGCGCTGCCCCGGCATCTCGGAGCGGAGCTCCGCCACCCGCTCCTCGACCTCGTCCGAGCCGGCCGTGTCGGCGAACTCCTGGAAGGGGATCGAGACGGGAAAGACCCCGATCCCCACCCGTCGGGGTCCCTGGCGCACCTTCACCACCCGTCCCTCGCCCTCGAGCTCGGCGTCGGGAACCATGCTCACGAGGCAGTCGAGGAAGTTCCTCCGATCCCGGGAGGTCTGGAAGCCGAGGAGATCGAAGGAGAGGAGGGAGTCGAGGATCTCGTACCGCCACGGGAGCTTCGTGAAGAGGTCGAACGGCGGGAAGGGGATGTGCAGGAAGAAGCCCACGTCCTGGTGGATGCCGCGACGCCGCAGCTCGGTGGCCATCGCCATCAGGTGATAGTCGTGGATCCAGAGGAAGTCGCCCTCCCTCGCGATCTCCCCCACCGCGTCGGTGAATTTCCGGTTCACCTTCCGGTACGCCTGCCAGAAGGCGGGGTCGAAGTTGCACTGCGTCTGGAAATCGTGGAAGAGCGGCCAGACCACCTGGTTCGAGAAGCCGAGATAGAAGTCGTCGCGCTCCTCCGGCGTGAGCGCCACCCCGTGGACGTGGTAGCCCACCTCGCCCACCGCCCGCTCGAGGAGCCGGTCCAGCTCCGGGACCTTCTCGACGTCCGTCCCCGGCCACCCCACCCAGACGCCGCCGCGCCGCCGGAGCACCGGCTCGACGGCGGTGATCAGCCCCCCGGATCCCCGCTCCAGCGTCCAGTCTCCGCCACGGCCCCGGGAGAGGACGACGGGAAGCCGGTTGGAGACGATGATCAGCCGCTGGTCGGTCACGCTCTCCTTCCTTCGTGGGATTCTTCGATCATCTCCGGGGCCGGTCAGGCCCGTCGGGGCTCCAGTCCCGGAGGGGGCTCCGCCGGACCCTCCGTCCGCACGTGCAGCGTCCGGGTCGGGAATGCGAATTCGATGCCGCGCTCCCCGAAGCGGCGGAAGATCTCGAGGTTGATCCCCTCCTGGACGTCCATGTAGGCGTCGTACTCGGGTACGAGCATGTAGTAGACCGTCTCGAAGATCAGGGCGGAGTCTCCGTAGCTCTGGAAGTGCGAGCGGTCGAAGCGGGTGTTCTCCTGGTTCTCCACCGCCTGCCGGATGATGCGGGGGATCTCTTCCAGCTGCTCGTAGTCGGTGTCGTAGACGACGCCCAGCGTGAAGAGGATCCGCCGCTCGTCCATCCGCTTGTAGTTTCGGATCCGGCTCGAGAGGAGGTCGGAGTTGCCGAAGACGAGCTGCTCGCCGCCGAGAGAGCGGATGCGCGTGGTCTTCAGCCCGACGTGCTCGACCGTTCCCATGAGCTCGCCCACGATGATGAAGTCTCCCACGACGAACGGGCGGTCGAGGATGATCGAGAGCGAGGCGAAGAGGTCGCCGAGCACGCGCTGCAGGGCGAGGGCGACGGCGATGCCCCCGACCCCGAGCCCCGCGATGAGCGCGGTGACGTCGATGCCGAGGTTGTCGAGCACCAGCAGGAGGAAGACGCTCCAGATCGCGACGCGGGCGAGGAAGGAGAGCGCCCCCACCGCGGTCGCGCCCGACGGGTCCAGCTCGAGCTGACGCCGGCGGTACCGCTCGAGGGCGTAGTCGACGCCCCCGAGGACCCAGAGCACCCCCTGGAGGGAGAGGGCCACCACGAGGAGTGCCCGGAGCGCCCGATCGAGCTCGGAGGGGAGGTCGAGGAGCATCGCGCCGGCCCAGAGCGCGACGACGAGCACGAAGAGGAGCTTCGTCTTGCGGGCGAGCTCCGCCACCAGGTCGTCGATGTCGTTCTCCGTGCCCTTCGCGAGCGTCTCCAGGCGCTCCACGAGGAGCCGGGTGAGAAGCCGGACCCCGGCCGCGACCAGGAGAAAGACGGCGAGCGCCGATCCCCACTCGAGGGCCGTGTTCCCGTAGATCACTCCGTCCATGCGCGGCTCCTCCAGGTGGCCAGGAAGTCCAGGAGCTCCTCGGGAGGCCGCAGCCAGAGACGGGCGGCCGTCTCCCGGAGCTCCGTCCGCACGAGCGCGGTCAGGATGCGCCCTGCCGCAGCCCTCCCGGCGTCGGGCGACGCTCCGTCGGTCTGCAGCCCCTCCTCGGAGGGCACCAAGGCCCGGAAGGCGTCCTCGTCGGTGAGATCGTCACCGAGGTAGGCGACCGCCGCGTCCGGTGGCTCGTCCGCCAGGACCTCCCGCACGGCGGTGCCCTTGTCCCGGCCGGGCACGCGCAGCTCGATGCCGCCGTCGAAGGGCTGCACCTCCAGCCCGGCCCGCCGCGCGATGGCCTCCCATTCCCGCACGAGCCCCTCCACCCCCTCCCGCTCGCCGGCCGCGAGGTCCCGGGTGTGGATCGCGAGCGAGGCCGGCTTCGGCTCCACCCGTCCGGGGTCGATCGGGGCCTCCTCGGCGCGGCTCCTCGCCTCCTCGAGCCCTCCGGCCGCCGCTCCTGGGAGCTCCAGCAGCCGGATCCGGTCGGCGCCCCCGCCCGCGCCGACGTCGGCCCCGCTCCGATCGCCGACCGCGCTCCGGCCGCCGGCACCGGACACCTCGTCCGCCTCCCTCACCTCCCAGCCGTGGCTTCCCCGGATCTCGGGCGCGGGCTCGATGCCGAGGAGGGGAAGGAGATCGGCGACCGCCCGTCCGGAGACGACCACCACGCGGGTGTGTCCCTCCTCCATGAAGCGGCGCACCGACTCCCTCACGCCGGGATAGGGCACGGCCTCGTCCCGCTCGCGGCGGAAGGGCGCCAGCGTCCCGTCGTAGTCGAGGAGCAGGACCCGGGACGGGGCGCCTTCCAGCGCGCTCCAGAAGCGCTCCAGGTCGAAGCCGGGATCGAGGATCTTCACCGGTCCGCGCCTCCCCTGTCCGGCGCTTCAGCCTCCTCCTCGAGTGCCCCGCGCAGCCGCTCGGCATCCTCCTCCGGCTCGGAGGGGTTGAGCGCGAGGCCGGAGAGGAGCTCGAACCCGGCCACCTGTCCCTCCCGCGGCCGCACGCGGAGGAACCAGTGGTGCGCCCGCTCCGCGCTCCCCCGCGGCCCCGAGTGGAGGAGCAGGTTCCCCTGGCCGTGTCCCAGGACGTTCCGGACGGCCCGGAGGATCCGTGGAAGGAGGCGTGAGAGGTCGTCCAGCTGGTCGTCGTCGGCGCCGCCGAAGTCTGGCCCGTGGCGGAGGGGCACCACCCAGGCCTCGCACGGCGCCTCGGCCGCCCACGGCACCCGGACCCGGAAGTGGTCCGTCTCCAACACCACACGCCTGCCGGACGGCTCCCGGCCGTCGAGGTCGCAGACGATGCAGCCTCCCCTCCGCTGCCGGTGCTCGTCCATCCGGCGGTCGATCCCGGATACGGAGGGCGGCGTCCCCTCCAGCGCGACGAGCTGCCCGTGCGAGTGGCTCAGCGAGGCGCCGGCCCGCGGACCCCGGTTCCAGAAGAGGAGCCGGCGGAGCTCCGGGAAGCGCTCTCCCACGGATCGCCACCGCCTCCGGTGCAGCTCGAGCGCGGCCCGGGCGTGCGGCGTCCCGAATTCCTCCCACCCCTCGTCGTGCCGGGGCGTCTCCACCACCACCTCCTGGTAGCCCCCGGCCGGGCGCGCACCGGGGCCGGGAGCCGACGGATCGCTCTCGAAAGCCGGGAAGCGATTCGGCGATGCCCGCGCGGCCCACGAGGCCCCGTCCCGCCCCTGCGCTCCGGGTTCCGCGGCCATCGGCACTTCGTCGAGCACGCGGGGAAGCCGGTCCTCGTTGCCCGGGCAGAAGGGACAGGACGGCTCGTGGGCCCCGGACCGGTCTCCTCCCGCCGACACGTCGTCGACCGGCCGCCCGCCTCGTTCCGGCGCCACCACCACCTCCATGCCCGTCACCGGATTCGTCCGCACCTCGCCCATGGCGCGGAAGGTGGCCGCCCCCCGTGCCCGCGGCAACCGGACACCCCCGAAGTGCGGAGGGACACCCGGAGCGGGACGCCATTCTTGACACGTCCGGCGGTCCCGTCTAGGATCGGACGTGCCCCATTCGATGCCGCCACCGGGGAAGGGCCCGCCAGGGCCGACGACCCCACGCTGGACTCGTTCCGACCAGGCCTGGAGGGAGTGTCCCCTCCGGCCTGGTTTTCGTTTTCCGGGAAGTCTCCCACATAGGAGAAGATAGGATGGACTCGAGCGCGTTCCTGTACGAGGTGGAGACGTTCCGCGAGGAGATGGAGGACTACGTCGACGACATGGACTGTCGCGGGGGCCTCTCTCTCTCGTCGGCCGACGACGTGAAGAAGTACGTCGAAGACTACGGCGTCAGCTCCATCCGGCTCTGGTTCACCGACATCCTCGGCTTCCTCAAGTCCTTCTCGATCACGCCGAAGGAGCTCGAGGGCGCGTTCGACGAGGGCATGGGCTTCGACGGCTCCTCGATCGAGGGCTATCAGCGGATCCAGGAATCGGACATGGTGGCGAAGCCCGTCGCCTCGACCGCACAGGTGCTCCCGTTCCGGTCCGGCGGCTCGCGCTCCATCCGGATGTTCGCCGGGGTGCAGAACCCGGACGGCTCACCCTACGCCTCCGACCCCCGGAACGTGCTGAGGCGGCAGCTCGGCCGGCTGGACGGCCTCGGCTTCTCCCACATGAACATCGGCCCCGAGGCCGAATTCTTCTACTTCCGGAGCGAGAAGGAGCCGGAGGCGCTCGACAGCGCCGGCTACTTCGACATCAACCCGGTGGACGTGGGCGACGACGTGCGCGAGGCGACGGTGTTCGCCCTCGAGGCGATGGGGATCCCCGTCGAGTACCACCACTCCGAGGTGGCGGCCTCGCAGCACGAGATCGACCTCCGGTACAGGGAGGCGCTCCGGATGGCCGACACGCTTCAGACGTACAAGTACCTCGTGAAGGAGGTGGCGCGGCGGTGCGGCGTGTTCGCGACGTTCATGCCGAAGCCGATCGAGGACGAGAACGGGAGCGGCATGCACACCCATCTCTCGATCTTCAGGGACGAGGAGGTGAACGCCTTCTACCAGAAGGACGACCCCCACCACCTGAGCCCGGTGGCGAGGCACTTCATCGCCGGCGTCCTCGAGCACGCGTCGGAGATGGCGATGGTGACGAACCAGTGGCACAACTCCTACAAGCGACTGGTGCCCGGCTACGAGGCGCCCACCTACATCGCGTGGGCGGAGCGGAACCGCTCGGCCGCCGTTCGGATCCCGCTCTACAAGCCGGGCAAGGAGGTCGCCACCCGCATGGAGCTCCGCTTCCCGGACGCCTGCTGCAATCCGTACCTCGCCTTCGCCGCGATGCTCTCGGCCGGCCTCGACGGCCTCCAGCGGGAGCTGGAGTGCCCGGAGCCGCAGACCCGGGACCTCTACCAGCTCACCCACGAGGACCGCCACGAGCTCGGCATCAGCTCCCTTCCCCACGACCTCTACGAGGCCGCCCACATCGCGGGCACGAGCGAGTGGCTGAAGGAGGCGCTGAGCGAGGACGTGCACTCGAAGCTGGTGCGGACGAAGCTCGCCGAGGCCGACCGCTTCCGACTCCACGTGTCGCCGCTCGACCTGGAAGAGCACCTGGTGCTCTGAGGCGGCTACGACCCGCGCGGCAGCTCCCTTTCGCCCGGCAACTCCGCCTTGCCGGGTGGGCCGGCGGCGGCCGCCTCCCGCTCCTCGAGCCAGAAGGAGAGCGCCAGCGCCAGCGCGCCGACGGTAATCGCGATGTCGGCCACGTTGAAGATCGGGAAGTCCCAGAAGCCGAGGTCGAGCGGGCCGATGAAGTCGACCACGCCGAGGTCCCATCGGACCCGATCGTAGAGGTTGCCGAGCGCGCCGGCCGCGACCAGCGAGACGGAGATCTGGCGCAGGAGGTCCGATCGGTGCGCCTGGATCAGGAGCACCCCGAGGAGGATCAGCGCCAGCACGGTCACCGGCACGAAGATCCAGCGCGGATCGTCGCCGATCGTCAGTCCGAAGGCGGCGCCGCGGTTGAAGGTGAGCGTGAGCGGGATCCAGCCGTCCAGCAGCTCGATCCGCCGTCCCCCGGCCAGGGCCTCCAGCGCCCAGCGCTTGCTGTACCAGTCGAGTGCGAGGATCGGGACGACGATCCCCAGGAAGATGGCGTAGCGGCGTGAGAGCATGGGATCGTCGGCGGGCGGGACTCGGGACGGGTAAGATCGTGGCGGGGCGCCGAGGATCAAGTCCCTGAAGATCCATCGAGCATCTCCGCGACCTTCCGGAAGTCGTCGATCCAGCGCTCCCGCTCCTCCCTTCGCATGCCGTCGTCCGGGATCCGGAGGATCGCCGACGGGTGGAGCGTCGCCGTCACCTTCGGGGCCCACTCGGAGTCGATCCACTCGCCCCGCTGACGGGTCACCCGGAAGGAGGATCCGAGGAGCGCCCGGGAGGCGGTGGCGCCGAGGCACATCAGGACCTCCGGCTCCACGACCTCCAGCTCTCCTTCGAGCCACGGCAGGCAGGCGTTGATCTCGCGCGCGTCCGGCTTCTCGTGCATCCGTCGCTTCCCCCGCGGATACCACTTGAAGTGCTTCACCACGTTCGTGACGTACGCCTCCGAACGGTCGATTCCGGCCTCCTCCAGCGCCGCGTCGAGCTCCCGTCCCGCCGGCCCGACGAACGGTCGTCCGGCGAGGTCCTCCTCGTCGCCCGGCTGCTCGCCCACGAGCATCAGCCGGGAGCGCACCAGACCCACGCCGAACACCGTCTGCGTGCCCCGCTTCCAGAGCGGACACGCCCGGCAGCCGGCGGCCGCCCGGCGGAGGCCCTCGAGGGAGACCCGATCGGGGTAGAATTCCCGCGCGGTCCCGTTCCCGTCGGATCCGGTCATCGCAGCGTCACGAAGTGGGGGCCGTCAGTCGCCGTCGAGCGGCGGAGGCCAGGTGCCCGCGTCCAGGACCCGCTCCACGACGCCGCCGAGATCGCGGGCCTCCGGACCGGTCTCGCCGACGACCTCGTGATGGAATCCGTGGAGGGAGCCGGTCGTTGCCGTCGTGATCACCATGTCCATCCGGGAGATCACCTCGATCGCCTGCTCCTCGCCCGGGTGGGTCCTCTCCACGATCGTCCACACGCACGCCCGCAGGAGGTGGTACTCCTTGTAGAGAATGGTGTCGTCGAAGCCCGCGCTCGCACGCTGCGCCCCGTGGCGCGCCGCCATCTGTACGGCGTGCCTCCGGGAGCTTTCGGGATCGGGCGTGCACACGACGGCGTCGACGAGCGAATCGAGGAGCTCGGGGATGTGGTCCAGACGGGCACCCTCGGGAAGCCGGAGCCACGGCTCCCGCCGCGTCTGCTCCTCCCAGAGCTCGAGGATCTCGTCGGTGGAGCTCCGGATCAGGTCGCAGATCCCGCGGATCGGGGTCATAAGGGTTCGTCTCCCTCGGATGCGAAGGGTGCGCGACATCCAGGCGAACATCCCCAGAGCGATGCAATGGAGGTTCCAGCGCGGCGTTTCCGCGGAAACGCAGGCACGCCGGGTCACGCTCGGGCCGACGGCTACCGGGGGAAGCCGAGCGCCGGCGCGAACGCTAGGAGCCGCCTCCCCGCCGCCGTCCGTCCATCCACCGCCGGCCCAGCGCCCCCTGGTCGCGCTGCATCAGGGAATCGAAGCGCTCGCGCTGGGCCTCGTCGAGCACACGCCGGATCTGGGCGTGGGTGGAGTCGACGCCCGCCCGCAGGCGGGGGGCCATCTCGCGCATGGTGGCGGCGGCCTGCTCGCGCTGGTGGGTCATGATCGCCTCCGCCGAGTCCCGCTGGGCGTCGGTGAGCTTCAGGTTCCGGTCCAGCCGGTCGAGGAACGCGGCGGGCATCACCCCCCGCGGGCCCGGAGCACCGCCGGGGCCGTCGGGCCCGCCGCGGCGCGGCGGCCGATCGGAGCTCTCCCACCCCGGCGGCGGCATCGGGACGCCGCGCCACAGGAAGCTCATGGTGATTCCGCCCGCCACCGCGCCCATGAGGAAGAGCGCCACCATGACGGCGACGGCGGCCACCCGGTTGCTCACGATCATGGGATGCTTCCGTCCAGGGCCGCGACCAGTTCGGACACCGTCGGCTCGTAGTCGGCCAGCAGCCAGGCCGCGTACGTCTCGGGCACCAGAGACGCCGCCAGGGTCGGCTCGACGGCGTCGCCGCCACCCAGGCCCAGCCACCCCGCGGCGGTCGTGAGCACGAGGAGCACGGTGGCCGCCACCGACAGCGCGGGGCGGGCCCAGCCCGCCACCATCCCCACCACGTCGGCGCGCTCCCGGCGCTCGGCGAGGTGCGACTCGCCGGCGGCGACGATGGAGCCCACCAGGCGCTCCCAGCGCTCCGGGTCGCGCAGGGGGTTCAGGTCCAGTTCCTCGTTGCGGCTCATCGTCGGCTCCAGGCCAGCGGGTACGCGGACAGGCGCTTCCTCAGGGCCTTCCGCGCCACGTGCAGGTGAAATCGGGAGCTCCCTCGGGAGATCCCCAGATCGTCGGCGATCTCGCCGTGGTCCCAGCCCTCCAGGTCGTGCCTCCGGAAGACGCCCCGCTGCAGATCGGTCAGGTCGCCCATGGCCGCCTCCAGCTCCTCGCGCAGCTCGCTCTCCTCGACCCGACGGCTGGGATCGTCGGACGAGGCGACGGGGACGACGTCGTCCAGCGGCGAGCCCGTGCGCACCGCCTGGTACTCCCGGAAGTTGTGGGCGCGGTTCCGCACGATGGTGAGGAACCAGCCCCGGAAGCGCTCCGGATCGGCCAGGTCGTCGATGCGCTTCAGCGCCGTGATGAACGCCTCCTGCACCACGTCGTCGGCGTCGTCGTGGCTGCCGCCGACCGTGCGCCGCGCCACCCCGTGGGCCACGCCCAGGTGCCGCCTCACCAGCAGCTCGAACGCCCGGGTGTCGCCGGAGCGCACGCGTTCCACCAGGGCGCCGTCCGGCGGCGATGCGTCGCTCCTGTCGTCTTCCGCCACAGCCGATCCCGCACGGGTCCGTCCTCCGTCCGTCGCCTCGCTCCGCCGGAGCGGGCCTTCCGACCAAGGGACCGATGGCAGGGGCACGGCGTTAGCCCAGGCGCTCACGAATCGCTCCCGTCCAGGTCCAGGTCGTAGCAGTCAGGATTGCGATCCCGGACCAGGACCGCCACCCCCCGAGCCGGATCGGGGGACACCGGCGCCACCTTGCCAAAGTGCTGGCAGGCCGACCACGTCCACCGCCGGCTCCGTCACCTCGCCCGAGGCCTTGGACTTCACCTCGACCTGGCGCACCGGCTCCAGCGTGCCCGTGTCCTGAACGGTCACGAACAGGTCGCCGCGCTCCGCCACGGCCGTCTCCGCGGCCGGCGCCTCCCGGGCCTCGCCCGTGCCGGACGTGGCGGCGCCGGGGGCGAGAAGGAGGGCCCAGGCCGTCGCCTTCGTCTTCGTCGTCATCGCCGGATCTCTCTCGGATGCGGTGCGACTCTTCGTGGGGGCTCCACCGTGGTGACAGGAGGAAGGGCGGCGGCGTTAGGGCGCGGGGGCGGCGGCCCGGCGGGACCGTCGGGGTGGAGCCGCGGCACCCGGCGAGGCGAGCCGTCCGAGGACCTAACGCCCGCCCCGCCTCACCGGTCCCAAGAACACGGCGCGGTGGGGGCAGCGGCCCCCGCTCCCGTGGAAACCCTTCCCTTTCGCAGGAGGCAGGACATGAAGAGCAACAGGTGGATGATCCCGGTGGTGGCGGCGCTGACGCTCGCCGGGGCCGCGTGCGAGGAGTCGCCGGCGGAGGTGACCGAGGCCGCCGACCAGGTGAACGCCCTCGCGCTGCAGGAGGCGCCCGGCCGCTTCGGCCCCGGGAGCCGCGGCATCCTAGAGATGGCCGAGGCGCTGGAGCTGAGCGACGCGCAGGTGGCCGAGATCCAGGGCGTCCTGACCGGGCTGCGGGAGCAGAACGCGCCCCTCATGGAGCGGCTGCGCGCCTCGGGCGAGCGTCCGGCCCGCCCGCGCCGGGGCGAGGAGCCCAGCGCCGAGGTCCGGCAGATGAGGGAGAACTCCATCGCCGCCATGGGCGAGATCCAGGAGGTCCTCACCGACGAGCAACAGCAGCGGGCGCGGGAGCTGTTCCAGGAGCGGCGCGAGCAGGCCCGTGAGATGCGCGACGAGCGCGGCCCCCGCGGCCCGCGAGGCGGCCCCGGCGCCGACGGCGCGCCCCTGCTCCGCCTGACGGAGCGTCTCCAGCTCACCGACCAGCAGGTGGCGCAGATCGAGGCGATCCAGACGGCACTCCAGGAGAAGAACGCGCCCCTCGTCGAACAGCTGCGCGCCTCCGGCGAGCGCCCGTTCCGCGGTCGCGACGGAGGCGAGCCGGGTCCGCTCGCCCAGGAGCTTCGGGCCAACATGCAGGCCGCGCGCGAGGAGATGCGGGCCGTGCTCACGGCCGAGCAGCAGGCCGCGCTGGAGGAGCTGCGGGAGCAGCGCCCCCGCCGCGGGCACCGCGGGCCCGGGGGCGGGGAGCAGGGCTGACCCCTCCCTGGTCTGAAATCACCCCGCGGGGTGGGGCTCCGGCTCCACCCCGCTTCTTCTCGCCCTTCGAGCTCCGGAGGATGGCACAGATCTCGGCCGCGGTGCTCATCGCCCAGCCGGCCGCGGGGCGACCGGAGCGAGTCGCACTTCCTCCTCCAGCCCGGGACCGTCCGAGTGGAGGCGGCGGGAAGAACGCCACTCCGGCGCGTCCCGCGCCTGCGCGACGTTGCTTCGTCGGGGGGCGGAGCGGTCTTCGAGAACCGGCCCGGCTCCTCAGCACCAAACCCGCGTATCCGTCCTCGGCTCCGCCGAGTCCGGCGCGGGTTCGCCTCCCGCCGCCCTTCCGCGCGGAGCCTGGAAACGAAAGCGGCCCCAGACCCGGAATGGGCCTGGGACCATGTTGATGGAGGCGGCGGGAAGAACGCCACTCCGGCGCGTCCCGCGCCTGCGCGACGTTGC
>CAYPDV010000010.1:0-26620 GCA_964409525.1 uncultured Gemmatimonadaceae bacterium | reverse complement strand
TCCTCGGCTCCGCCGAGTCCGGCGCGGGTTCGCCTCCCGCCGCCCTTCCGCGCGGGGCCTCTCAACGAAAAACGGCCCCAGGCCCGTTCTGGGCCCGGGACCGTCCTAGTGGAGGCGGCGGGAATCGAACCCGCGTCCGCGAAAGGATCCTTCGGAGAGTCTACGTGCGTAGTCCGCTGTTCGGTTTCGCCCCGCGCTCGGCCAGCGGGCAGCCGGATCGGGGGCTAGTCGCTGTTCTGATCTCGTCCAGGGCGGCGCGACCCCGCCGCCGGACCAGCCCGATTCATCGTCGTCTCAGGACCCGCCTCGGGCGGGCAGATCAGGAGACGGGCCTGCAAGAGTTAACTTACGCGGCCAGTGCCAGGTTATCGTTGGCAGTTATGGTGTTTCCCGATGTTTTACGAGGTTCCGGGACCTCGGCACGCTACTCCGGATTCACCAGACACGTCGAAGCCTGGACGCCCCCGTGTTCATCCGGTGGAGGGCTGTCGTCGATCCCTCCGTCGACCCATTGATACACCCGCCGGGGGGCCGAGGTCCACCCCCGCGCACCCTGGGCGGGTCACGCCGCCGCGGCGCGGGAGTCCTCCGCGCGGCCGGTCAGATAGCCCTGCAGAAGGCGCTCGACCTCGGCCAGATCGGTGACCTGGAAAAGCTCCTGACGCAACCGTCGGGCGTCCGGGAGCCCCTTCGTGTACCACCCGAGGTGCTTGCGGAACTCGATCATGGAGCGCTCCGGATCCCCTCCGAAGGCTCGTGCGTTCCGGGCGTGCTCCACACAGATCCGGAAGCGCTCCTCCACGTCCGGGTCGGGCGGGATCGCCTGGCCGTCCAGCGCGGCGCGGGCCTGGCGGAAGATCCAGGGTCCGCCGTGCGACCCGCGCGCGATCATCACGCCGTGGCAGCCGGTCTCGTCACGCATCCGCAGCGCGTCCCGGCCACTCCGCACGTCTCCGTTCCCGACGACGGGAATCTCCAGCGCCTCGACCAGCTGGGCGATCTCCTCCCACCGGGCCTCGCCCCCGTACATGTCGGCGCGGGTCCTGGGGTGGAGGGTGATGACCCGGGCTCCCGCTTCCTGGCACCGGAGGCCGATCGCCACGGGGTCCCGCGTGGCCTCGTCGAAGCCGCTCCGGATCTTCACGGTGGTCGGCACCGGCGTCGCATCCGCCACCGCTCGCACGATCCGCTCGACGCGGTCGAGATCGCGGAGGCAGCCGGATCCACCGTTCCGCTTCACGACCTTCTTCACGGGACAGCCGAAGTTGATGTCGATGAAGTCGGGCCCGTGCACCTCGTGCACGTAGATCGCGGCGTCCGCCATCATCCGGGGCTCCGATCCGAAGATCTGCACCCCGATCGGCCGCTCGGCGTCGTCGAAGCGCAGGAAGCGCTCGGCGCGCTCGGGATTCAGGACGATGCCGTCCGCGCTCACGAACTCGCTCACCACCACGTCCGCGCCGAACCGCCGGCACAGGCGTCGGAACGGCGCCTCGCTCACGCCGGCCTGGGGGGCGAGGAAGAGGGGCGTGCGCCCGTTTCGGAGCAGGGAGATCACGTCGTCGCTCATGCCGTCAATCTACTCGGGGCCGTGGGTTCCCTGAAGACCACCACGCGGAAGCGGGCCCGCCGACCTTGTCCCACCCGAGCGGATCCGGATATGTTTTTCCGCTGTCCCGATCCCGGGGCGATAGCGGTTCATCCCACGGGCTTGCCCGGAGGCGATAGATGAAGCTGAGAGAGCTCTTCACGGCCGACGCCGTGAAGCTGGAGCTGGAGGGCGACGACAAGGACGAGATCCTCAAGGAACTCGCGGGACTCCTCGAGCTCGACCAGAAGTCGGAGGGGATCCTCTTCAAGACGCTCAAGCGCCGGGAGAATCTAGGCTCGACCGGCATCGGCAAGGGCATCGCCATCCCGCACTGCCGATCGCTGGTGGTGAACCGACTCCGCCTGGCGTACGGTCGAAAGTCGGATGGAGTCGACTTCCGCGCGATCGATTCGGATCCGGTGTACAACTTCTTCCTGATCGTCGCGCCTCCGCTCGAGGTCTCGAATCAGTACCTGCCGGTCCTCGGCAAGATCGCCCAGTTCGCCAAGGATCCCGAGGTTCCCGACCGGCTCCGGGAGATCGAGACCCCCGACGAGTTCCTCGAGCTCCTGGAAGAGAAGGCACCCTGACGCCGGGAAGGCGTATCGATCGCCACCTCTTCACCCTTCCCTCCACCCCGAGACCACCGCCCCGATGCATCGACAGCTTTCACTCCTCCTCGAGATCCAGGATCTACGCAATCAGCGCCGCGAGCTGGCCTCGACGGAGATGGAGGAGATCCAGGAGCGGCACTTCAACATCGACGTCGGCAAGGTCATCGAGGACCTCGACGAGAAGATCGGGAGCCTGGAAGACGACCTGGAGGGGACCATCCGGAGCCGGTACGCCCGCGTGAGCGGCTCACTCGACCGCGTCGTCGCGCCGGTGATCAACGGCGTCTGCTACGGCTGCTTCGTCTCGATCCCGACCGCCACGGCCGGGGAGCAGGATCCGAACGAGGATGTCCGGAGCTGTGAGAGTTGCGGTCGGTTCATCTACGTCGTGGAGTGACTCCACGTCGTAGAGCGACTCACTTGCTCACGAACATCCGCCGGGCGGTGCTCTGCCCGTTGACCGTGAGCTGCACGAAGTAGATTCCGGAGGCGACCTCCCGCCCCTGGCGATCCGTTCCGTCCCAGTACGCCTCGTGGCGACCCGGACGGGTGTATTCCAACTCCAGCATCGACGCCTCCTCTCCCGCCGGATGGTCGACCGCCGTAGGGACGGCGACGAGCTGCTGGAGCACGTTGTAGATCCGAACGGACACGACCACCGGGCGCGCCGCCTCGAAGAGATCTTCGTGGAGGACGAACGGGATCCGCGTCTCCGGGTTGAACGGGTTCGGATAGTTCTGCTCCAGCTCGAACCCGCCCTGCTGCACATCCGGGGAACCTCCCGTGGCCTGTGCTTCCAGGGAGGAACCCGATCCGACGATGAAGAGGAGGATGAAGAAGACGCAGTAGCTGCGTCTCATCAGCACCTCCGCACGCTTTCAGCGTTGCAGTAGCTGAGGAACGATGGTCCTCCCACGGGGCTGGGAACGATGCGGACTCCGACGTTCACAATAGCCTGGAGCGAGACGGGGGGTCAAGCGGCGGGAAGCTCTCCGGCGACTCGCCTTCCCTCCCCTCCCCGGACGGTGATCCCGATCCGGTCGAAGTGTCCGAGGATCGGGAGGAGGTGTTTGCGGGTCACCCCGAGAACCGGCCTGAAATCGGCCGGACCGAGCCCCTCCCGTCCTCCGAGCAACTCCACGGTACGCCGGGCGGCGCCACTCAGCTCGGCTCCGGCCACCCACAGATCCTCCTCGAGCCGGACCAGATCGCCGTCGCTCTCGAGGAGCTTCAGGATCGGCCAGAGGTCCGGTCGATCCGCCACGGCATCCGGGAGCTCGTCCACTCTCGGCGGCTGGAGCCCCGCGTCCAGATAGACCGCGCGGATCCGCTCGCGCACACCCTCCTGCTCCCGGGAGAGCGTGATGTGAAATCCGGGCCGGAAGGCGACGTTCTCCTCGACCCGCACCTCGCCCTCCGCCTCGAGCTCCGCGATCCACGCTTCGACCACCTCGTCGGGCACGGGGGCGGGAACGGCGGTCCGCAGGCGCTCCAGGGGGATGCCGGGGCGGAGAGGCTCGCTCTCGTGCCAGGCGTCGACCGCCTCGAGGAGCCGCTCCCGTGCGACCACCGCCCGGGCCGGATCGAGCAGTCGGCTTCCGCCCGGCCGCTCCGAGAGGACCCCGGAGATCGCCGAGGGGGCCCGCCCACACGCCACCGGGAGGAGTGCGGCCGACACTCCGGACCATCCGGCGAGCCGCAGGACGCCCTCCACGGCCTCCTCGGGTCCGCCGTCGAGCACCGCGCTCACCGCCCCCCGCTCCTCGTCGCTCAGGCGGGTGCGACGGGGGGGAAAGGGCTCCGCCACCCGGCCTCCCGCGATCGTCGTGACCGGGGAGTAGGCGCGCACCACGAGGTGATCGCGGGCGCGGGCGACCACCGGACTCTCGAGCCGGAGCTGGACCCACCCCTCCCGACCGGGTAGCAGGACCTCGTCCTCGAGCGGGGCGCACCGCGCCATGACCTCGGCCGTCCCGAGGTGGACGCGCACCCGCTGTCCGCGCTCGATCGACCACCCCGGGTCGGCCAGCACGCGGAGCCGCACGGTCAGCATGGAGGAGGGGCGCCACTCCTCGTCGCTCACGAGGGTGTCGCCCCGCGAGAGCGCGTCCTTCTTGATCCCGGGACCCGCGAGCGCGACCGCCGTCCGCTCACCGGCGAAGGCTTCGGGAACGTCCTCGCCGTGGACCTGCACCCCCCGCACCCGGGGCTCGAGCCCCGCCGGGAGGATCCGGACCTGATCCCCCTCCCGCAGCCGACCGCTCCACAGCGTGCCGGTCACGACGGTGCCCGTTCCCCGGACGGTGAACACCCGGTCGATGGGAAGGCGTACCAGGTCCCCGACGGCCGCCGCCTCGACACCGTCGGGAGCCGTCGCGTTCTCCAGCGCCGTGCGCAGCTCGTCGAGGCCGCGTCCGTCCTCGACGGAGGTGGCCACCAGGGGTGCGTCGCGGAACGGCGTGGGAGCCAGCGTCTCCCGGACCTCCTCGCGGACCAGCTCCAGCCATTCGTCCTCGACCAGATCGGCCTTCGTGAGCGCCACCACCATCCGCTCCACGCCGAGGAGGTCCACGATCGCGAGGTGCTCCCTGGTCTGGGGCATCACCCCCTCGTCGGCGGCCACGACGAGCAGGACGAGGTCGACCCCCGTGGCGCCCGCCACCATGTTGCGGACGAACCCTTCGTGCCCGGGCACGTCGACCACGCCGAGGCGGGTGCCGTCCGGGAGCGGGAGGGGTGCGAAGCCGAGGTCGATGGTGATCCCCCGCTCCTTCTCCTCCCGGAGCCGGTCGGTGTCGACCCCCGTGAGGGCGCCGATGAGAGCCGTCTTCCCGTGATCGATGTGCCCGGCGGTCCCGAGGATCCGTCGCCTCACCGGTCCTCCCCGTCCTCTGCGGGCGGCGCCGGCGCGGATCCGGCGACGGACCCGCCGGCCGTGATCGTGCCCTGCAGGACGCGGAGGCTGTCGAGCGGCCGTCCGCCCGAGACGTGGTAGGTGACGAAGTCGGAGAAGAGAGAGAGGTGGGCCTCCGGCAGCCGGAGCTCGTCGGGCGCGCGTCCGGCCAGCAGCATCCCGAGCTGCTCGCGGGCTCCCGGACCGATCCGGGGACCCCCCTCCTCGCCCGCGCAGTCGGCGCATCGGACGCCCCCCTGCGAGAAGTCGAAGCGGCCCATCTCCTCCTCCTCCAGGGCGCGCCCGCAGAGCACGCATGCGCCGAGGAGAGGCGCCCACCCGAGCGTCGTCACCAGACTCCAGCCGAGGGCGAGCAGGAGGGGCAGGATCCGCCCGGCGGGTGCTTCTCCGATCACGTCGAGGCTCCGCTCCAGGAGGTCGTAGAGCTCCGGGTTCCCCTCCTCGCCGGCGTGCCGGAGGACGAGCTCCGCCAGGACCGAGGCGGCGGAGAAGCGGACGAGGTCACCGCCGAGCCGGGTGCGGGTGTCCCCTGGCGAGAAGTCCTTCAGGGTCTGGAGCCCCCGCCCCTCCTTCAGGTACACGGTCAGCACGCCCGAGGAGAAGGTGCCTCCCGCCGCGCCTCCCTTCGAGCCGCGGGTGCGGATCCCGCGGGCCATGACGCCCACGACCCCGAGATCCCGGGAGTAGAAGCGCAGGACCCGGCTGGTCTCGCCGTACGGGTGCGAGCGGAGCAGGATCGCCTGCGTGTGGACCGGCGCCATCGATTCGTCCTCAGTCCAGCCGTTCGAGGAGCTCCGCGCGCCGGAGCCGGTACGCCCGCTCCTCGGCCGGCGTCGGCTCCGGAAGGGCTTCGTGGGCCTCGTCCAGCTCCGCGAGGGCGATCAGCACCTCTTCCCGGTCCCTCGGGCGGTCTGTGGTCGAGCCGTCGACGGCGCCGCCGACGGCCGGCGCCGCCCGGCCTCCGGACGGCCGATAGTATGCGATCAGCCCCGCCACGCCCAGGAGGAGCGCGAGCGCGACGCCCCAGGCGCGGGGCGGGATCCCCCCCTCCTCTTCGGCCGGAGCCAGGACCACCGTGCCCGGCCCGACCTCGCTGCCCGCGAACCGGCGATACGTGCTCCCCGGCTGGATCTCGACCGGCTCGGCCGCCTCGAGGGTCTCGACCCGGAGAGGCGGGGCGGGCTCCTGGATCAGGAGCTCGACCACCTCGGTGCGGTGCGGGAGCGGGATCCGGAGCGGGGGAGGCGGCACCGTGTAGCGGACCACGTAGAGCCGCTCGCCCGGCGGGAGCGGGGCCGCCACCACGAGGTCGCCCCCGGACAGCGTGAGCGCGCCGGGCGCGAGGTCGCCCTCTCCGACCTCGAGGTCGGCGGCGCCCTCGGGCAGCGGATAGCGGAAGGTGGCGTCCCCCTCGGGGGCTACGAGGGTCTCGTCGCCCGTGTTCAGGATCTCCACCAGATCGGTGACACGCCACGTGTCCTCGCCGGGCTCCACGAAGAGGTTCCGGTGCGCCACCGAGAGGGCCGGCTCGTCCGGCCGTGCCTCCCGGTTCTCGTACACCCGGACGACGTAGGTGCTGTCCGGATCGGGAGGGCCCGTCACCGGACTCCCGAAGTAGAGGATCCCTCCGCGCCGCACCGAGGCGAAGTACACCACCGAGCGGCGTTCCGGATCGGGCATCTCGGGAAGTCGGAGCGTGAAGGACCCGCCTTCCGATACGCGCACGCTGTCGACGGGACCCGCGGTGTCGGCCGCGACCCGGTGGAGGATCACGGTGGCGGTGTCGACGGGCTCCTCGGCCAGGAGCACCAGACCCCGAAGATCGGAAGAGGTCGCCTGCGGTGCGGGTGGCGCCTCCTGCGCCCGGGCGGGCCGTCCGTCCGCGCCGAGCGAGAGGAGCGCCAGGGAGAGGAAGGCGAGAAGGCGGAAGGGGATCGGGCTCACGTCGAGCGGCCGTCCTGATCGCGGGCCGCGGTCAGGGGCTGAAGCGGCCGAAATCCTCCGGGTTCAGCCGACGCAGGTAGTCCTGGAGCTCGTCGGCGCTCATCTGCTCCGGCGTCTCCTCTCCCTCTCCGAATCGGACCGTGCCTTCCTCCTCTCCGGAGATCTCCACGGAGGCGGTGCGCAGGAGCGAGTCGTCGGCGAAGATCTCGGCCTCGAGCCGGAGCGCCACGGCGATCGAGTCCGAAGGCCGGGCGTCGACCGTGAAGACGTCGCCGTTCCGCTGGATCACCAGCTCGGCATAGTAGGTGTTCTCTTCCACGCGGGTGATCACCACGCGGCGGAGCGAGCCGCCGAGGCCGTTCAGGACGTGGGCGAGCAGGTCGTGCGTGAGGGGGCGGGAGAAGTTCATGTCGGCCAGCCGCATGGCGATCGCGCTCGCCTCTCCGGGTCCGATCCAGATGGGGAGGATCCGCTCGCCCTCGGTCTCCCTGAGGATGACGACCGGCGTGTTCGACGCCCGGTCCAGCCCCAGGCTCTGTACCTTCACTTCGACGAGCACGTCGGCTCCATGCTGGGGGTTCGGCCACGTCCTCTCAGATACTCCCGAGGCCGGCCTCGGTTCACCCCCGCCCCGCGGACCTCCGTCGGAGCTCCTCAGAGGTCGAGCGCGCTCCGCAGATCGTCGACGCGGTCCGTCCGCTCCCACGGGAAGGTGTCGACGGTGCGGCCGTCGTGGCCGAGGACCCTGCGGGTGCCCGGCTCCCGTCCGAAGTGGCCGTAGACGGCGGTGGGACGGTAGAGCGGCTGCGCCAGCGAGAGCGCCTCGATGATCTTCTTCGGGCTGAAGTCGAAGACGTCGGACACCGCCCGGGAGATATCCTCGTCGGGCACCGATCCCGTGCCGAAGGTCTCCACGTGTACGGACACGGGCTCCGCCACGCCGATCGCGTAGGCGAGCTGGATCTCGCAGCGCCGGGCCGCGCCGGCGGCGACCAGGTTCTTCGCGGCCCAGCGGGCGGCGTACGCCGCCGAGCGGTCCACCTTCGTCGGATCCTTTCCGCTGAACGCCCCGCCGCCGTGCCGTCCCACCCCGCCGTAGGTGTCGACGATGATCTTGCGCCCGGTGAGTCCGGCGTCGCCGTGCGGACCGCCGATCTCGAAGCGCCCCGTCGGGTTGATGTGGAAGGTGCACCGCTCCGGGTCGAGCAGCTCGTCGGGGATCACCGCGTGCACCACCTGCTCGATCAGCGTGTCACGGATGTCGTCCTGCCGCACGTCGGGGTCGTGCTGCGCGCTGATGACCACCGTGCTCACCCGGAGAGGCCGGTCGTCCTCGTACTCGACGGTCACCTGCGCCTTCCCGTCCGGTCGGAGCCAGGGAACCTCGCCGTCCTTCCGGGCCCGGGCGAGCCGCTCCACCAGCCGGTGCGCGAGGAGGATCGGCGCGGGCATGAGCTCCTCCGTCTCGTCGGAGGCGTAGCCGAACATCATCCCCTGATCGCCCGCTCCACCGGTGTCCACTCCACGGGCGATGTCCTGTGACTGCTGGTCGATGGCGGTCAGGACCGCGCAGGTGGAGGCGTCGATCCCGTACTCCGAGCGCGTGTATCCGATCGACTTGAGCACCCCGCGGACGATCTCCGGGACGTCCACGTACGTCTCGGTGCTGATCTCCCCCGTGACGAGCGCGAGCCCCGTGGTCACGAGCGTCTCGCACGCCACGCGTCCCCCCGGATCGTCGGCCAGGATGTCGTCGAGGATGGCGTCGGAGATCTGGTCCGCGATCTTGTCCGGGTGACCCTCGGTCACCGACTCGGAGCTGAACAGGCGTCGATTCATGAGCGATTTCGCGTGAGTTCGGGGCTTCGTCAGCGGCGGAAGGTAGGCGCGGAGCGGAGGCGATACAACCGGTCGGAGCGCCTACTCCGGAAGGTCGAGGTTCCAGCGCCCGGCGAAGACGGAAAGGTCGACGGAATCGCCGATCCCCTCGACCAGGCACCGGGTGACGTCCCGCGACGAGGTGGCGGCGAGCGCACGTCCGGCGGCCTCTCTCGCGTCCTCGATCCGGAAGCTCCGCACCACCTTCTTCACCTCCGGGATGGAGGGCCAGGCGACGGAGAGCGCGGTGATGTCGAGCCCCAGGAAGAGGAAGGCGCCCAGCGGGTTGGCCGCCATCTCGCCGCAGACGCTCACCTCGATGCCCGCCGCCCTCCCCACCCGCGCGATCTGGTGGAGCTGGCGCACGACCGCCGGGTGGAACGGATTGTACCGGTCCGCGAGCCGGGAGCTGTTCCGGTCCACCGCGAGCGTGTACTGGACCAGGTCGTTGGTCCCGATCGAGAAGAAGTCCGAGTAGCGTGCCAGCTCCGCGGCATCGAGCGCGGCGGCCGGGGTCTCGACGAGGATGCCGAGCTTGTAGCCGGAGTTGAAGCGCTCGCCGCGCTCACGGAGCACGTCCTCCTCCTCCTCGAGGAGCGCGCGCACCCGCCGCACCTCCTCCACGTCCGTCACGAGCGGCAGCATGATGCGGACGTCTCCGTGGGCGGTGGCGCGCAGGATCGCCCGGAGCTGGATCCGGAAGAGCTCCGGCTGGTCCAGGCAGACCCGGATCGCCCTCCAGCCGAGGAAGGGGTTCTCCTCCGCGGGCATCGGCAGGAAGGCGGGCAGCTTGTCGCCGCCGAGGTCGAAGGTGCGGATGTAGACGGCCTGCGACGGGAAGGTCTCGGCCACCTGGCGGTACGCCTCGTACTGCTCCTCCTCGCCCGGCATCCGGTTGCGTCCCACCACGAGGAACTCGGTGCGGAAGAGCCCCACTCCCTCGGCGCCGTGCTGCAACGCCGCCTCCGCCTCGCCCGGAAGGTCGAGGTTGGCGCGGAGCGCCACCGGCTGGCCGTCGTCGGTCACCGCGTCGAGCTGCGCCAGCACGCTCAGCTCCTCCTCCCACTCGCGCAGGCGGGTCTTCCGCTCCTCGAAGAGCACCCGCTCCCGCTCGCCCGGCTCCAGCACCACCCGGCCGATCCGTCCGTCGAGGATGATCTCCTGCCCCTCCTCGACGGTCGAGCAGAGGTCGCCCAGCCCCACCACGGCGGGGATCTCGAGCGACCGCGCCAGGATGGCCCAGTGCGAGGTGCGGGTACCCTCGTCGGTGGCGATCCCGAGCGTGGTCTCCCGGTCGAACTGGGCCGTGATGCTGGGAGTCAGGGTGCGGGCGACGAGCACCACGGGCTCGCCCACCGTAGCCACGTCGGCGGGATCGGGAAGGTCGAGGAGTCGATGGAGGAGCCGGACCTGGATGTCCTCGAGGTCGTTCACGCGGTCCAGCACCATCGGATGGCGGGTGCGGGTCCAGCGGGCCTGCAGCTCCAGCATCCGCCAGTCGAAGGCGCGGGCGGCCGTGAGGCGGTTGTCGCGTATGTACCGGACGCAGCCCTCGACGATCTCCTCGTCGTCCAGCATCAGGATCTGGGGATCGAAGATCCGCGCCTCCACGGGGCCGAGCCGCTCCTCGGTCCGCTCCTTCAGCTCGACGATGCGGCCCTTCACCCACTCCCGGGCGGCGTGGAACCGCTCGACCTCGTCCTCGACCTCCCCGGCGGGGACCACGCGGTGGGGGACCTCGGGAATGCCCCATTCCAGGAGGTGGACGGGGCCCCGGGCGATTCCCTCCGATGCCGCGAAGCCGTCGCGGATGATGGCCATCACTCCTCCCCGAATCCGCCGCGGACGATCTCGACGAGCGCGTCCACGGCCTCTTCCGCGTCCGCACCTTCGGCCTCGATGCCGAGCACGGAGCCCTGCTCCGCCGCCAGCATGAGAACCCCCATGATGCTCTTCGCGTTCACCTCCACGTCTTCCTTGCGCACCCGGATCTCCGATTCGAACTCCCCCGCACGGCGCACGAACTCCGCCGCGGGACGGGCGTGGAGCCCGAGCCGGTTCCGGATCTCGACCTCGCGTCGCACGGTGCTCACGGGACCACTCCCAGGAGGAGGAGGACCGCGCCGAGGAGAGCCGCCCCGCCGAGGAGCGGCCGGAGGAGGGGCCGGCCCCACAGGTATCCGGCCCCGAAGGCGACTCCGCCGACGATCAGCGCGAGCCAGGGGGCCGGGACCGTGGTGAGAAGACGCATGGCCGCCGCCCCGGCGACACCCCCGAGCACGAGGGGAAGCCACCGCCGGACCGCCTCGGACCGTCCCGCGAGGTCGGCCCGGCGGAGGGCGACGCCCACCTCCCTTCCCTCCCGGAGCCCGGCACGGAAGCCCCACGTCCTGAGTAGCACGTGGGCCGCGTTGTAGGGAACGAGGAAGAGGATCACCACCCCCGCGGGCGGGAGGCCGAGGAGCCAGCCGAGGATGGCCAGGAGGAGCGTCAGCGGGAGGATCCCCGCCCAGACGAGCCGGTCGCCCAGCGCCCCCAGCGGGCCGCGGAGGGCGCCCTTGAAGCGGCGGATCTCCTCGGGATCGACCCCGTCGGCCTCCATGCGGGCCACCGCGCCGAGGGCGAGCGCCGCGAGGTAGGGGTGGGCGTTGAAGTGCTCGCCGTGACGGCGCACCGCCTCGCGCAGCCGCTCCGGCCGCCCGAGATGCCGGTGCCGGAGCACCGGGAGGAGCGCATAGGCGAAGCCGCTCCCGAGCATCGTCCGCTCGTTCCAGGACCCCTGGATCGCGAGGGAGCGGAGGAAGGCACGGCGCCGGCCGGGCACCGAGGGGCCACCCTTCACAGGAGCACCACCCCGGCCGCCCCGCCGACGATGCCGAGGAGGAAGAGGACGCCCCCCCGTGGCATCCGGCCGGAGCGGGCCATCACGGCACCGGACGACACCCCGGCCAGGAGCGCGAGCAGCACCGCCGCGGCGACCGGTGCCACGGCCGGGCCCTCGACCCACCGCCCGGCCGACGGGATCGACCGCCCCACATCCAGGAGGAGCCCCGCGGAGAGGACCCCGAGCACGCTCAGCGCCGTGCCCCGCAGGAAGTCCACGGCCATGGTGGTGCGGTGCGCGCGCTCGAGGGCGAGCTCCGGCTTCGGGTGGTCCGCCGAAGGCAGGAGCCGGACGTTCCAGCGCCGGAGGAGCGGAAGGGTCCAGCCTCCGACGAGCGCCCACACCAGGCCGAAGAGCACCGCCGTGCCCCGTCCAGCGAACGTCCCGGGAAGGAGCACCGCCGCCGCCGCCCCCGCCACGCCCCCGAGCCACCCCTCGGGCACCCCGCCGCCTCCGAACGGCACCTCCGGAAGGAGGAGGAGCTCCAGCGCCGCTCCCACGGCGAGCCCGGCCGCCGGGTCTCCGAGGATCCACCCGGCGACGGTCCCGCTCACGAGGGGCCGGGAGACCATGATCTGGCCGAGGCCGGTCGCGTCGAGGGCGAGGAAGCCCCCCAGGAGGCCCAGCGTCGCGAGGGCCACGGGATCCATGGATCAGGATTCGGGGAGGAGATCGCCGGCCGGCACCCGCGTCGAGCCCGGGAGCTCGCGGGCGCTCACCTCGACGCCGAGGCCGGAGAGACGCCGAAGCCGCTCCCGATCGGCCGGGTCGAGGTGCAGGTACGGCAGGACCCGGACCCTTCCCTCGCCGTGGTGGATGCCGCCGAGGTTCACCGACTCGCCCTCCATCCCGCCGGCCTCGGCCACCCGCACGAGCGAGCGCACGCTGCGGAAGAGGACCACCGTCCGCTGCTCCGATTCGCGCCACTCCGCGAGCCGGGCGCTCGCCTCTTCCACGGGCACGAAGTCCGCCGTGGTGCCCTCGGGAAGCGAGAGGAGGTAGAGCTCCCGCTCCCACGCCGCCTCCCAGAGCTCGTCGTCGACGACGACGTATCGGTCCGGATGGAGCTGGGCGCCCCACGCCACGACGACCTGGCCGTGGATGAGACGCTCGTCCACGCGGTAGAGGACGACGGGCACGGCCGCCGTCTCAGGACGAGCGGGACGAGGACGACGGCGGCGCCGGATCGAGCGCCTGCACGCCCTCGCGCCCCTTCTCGAGCAGACGGGGAACGAGCTCCTCCAGAGGGAGATGCCGGTGGAAGACGAAATCCAGCAGCATCGGGAGATTCACTCCGAATACCACCGTCCGGCGACCGCGGCCGCGGCAGGTGAGGCGGGCCACCAGCGCGCAGCTCCCGGTCCCGAGGTCCGTGAAGACGATGGCCGGGACGTCGCCGAGGAGCTCGTCCACGCGCTCCGCGAGCGTCTCGGGGCTCTCTCCCTCGTTGCTCAGGGCGTGGAGCGCCTCGGCCTCCATTCCGGAGATCCGTCGCACCGCGTCGGCCATTCCCTCGGCCATCTCCCCGTGGGTGAGGAGGAGGCCCCGGACCTGCGTCACTCGTAGTCCTCCTCGAGATACTCCCGGACCGGCTGCATCGACTCCCGGATCCGGCGATGGAAGAGGTTGGCGGAGTCGACGCCCGAGTACTTGAGGAGATGGTTCATGGCCACCACCTCCGCGATGACGGTGATGTTCTTGCCCGGGTTCAGCGGGACCGTCACGCGGGGCAGTCGGACCCCGAGGATCTCGGCCTCCTCCTCCTCGAGCCCGGTCCGGTTGTACTCCCGATCCGTGTCCCACTCCTCGAGCTGCACGACCACCTCGATCCGCTTCTGCTGACGCACCGCCCGGATCCCGAACAGGGCGCGCACGTCCACGATGCCGATCCCGCGGATCTCCATGTGATGCTGCTGGAGCTCGTGCCCGCGCCCGATCAGGAGGTCGTTGCCCCGTCTCGAGACGAAGACGAGATCGTCGGCCACGAGCCGGTGCCCCCGCTCCACGAGGTCGAGCACGCACTCGCTCTTCCCGATGCCGCTCTCGCCGACGAAGAGGAGCCCGACCCCGTAGAGGTCGGCCATCGACGCGTGGACCGTGGTGCTCGGGGCGAGCGCCGCCTCCATGAAGGGCTTGACCCGCCGGAAGAACTCCTTCGTGCTGAGGTCGCTCCGGAACACGGGAACTCCGCCCTGCTCGGCTTCCTCGATGAACCAGGAGGGCACCTCCTGTCCCTTGGTGACGAAGCAGGCCGGGACCTCGAAGTCGAAGAGGTCGGACAGCTTGCTCCGCGCGTCGTCGACGGTGAGCGAGCGGAGATACGTCATCTCGGTCTCGCCGAAGACCTGCATCCGGCCCTCGGGAAAGCGCTGCGTGTACCCGGCGAGCGCCAGCCCCGGCGAGGAGACGTCCGGATCGGTCACCTCCCGTTCCAGCACGCGTTCGCCGGTCAGAAGCTCGAGGGCCAGGGAGCCCCGCTTCCTCTGGAGCAGCGCCTGGACCGTGAGCCGCGGGAGCGAGGTCTTCAGCATGGTGCCGAAACTTACCCGGAGCGGGCGCCGGCGGCTACCCGGAGCACCTCGTCGAAGTCGTCCGCCGCGACGTCCCAGGTGAAGCCCTCCGCGAAACGCCGCGCGGCGTCCGCCATACGGGTGCGGAGCGCCCCGTCGGAGAGCAGGCGGCCGATCCGCTCGCCGAGCACCTCCACGTCTCCGTGGGGCACCAGGAAGCCGGTCTCGCCGTCCACGACCGAGTCCCTGAGGCCCGGAGAGTCGCTCGCCACGGTGGGGGTGCCGCACGCCGCCGCCTCGAGGTTCGCGATCCCCCACCCCTCCTTGGGCGAGGTCAGCACGTGCACCCAGCTCCGCCGGAGGAGCTCCGCCTTCTCCTCCTCCTCGACGAAGCCCCGGAACTCCACCGCCCCCTCGAGGCCCATCCGCCGGACGCGCCGTTCGAGGGCGCCCCGGTGCGGGCCCTTTCCCGCGATCACCAGTCGGGCGTCGAGCCCGCCGGCTCGCACGCGGGCCAGCGCTTCGAGCGGCAGGTCGACCCGCTTGTATCGCCGGAGCCGCCCGAGATACAGGAGCGTGGGCTGCTCGAAGCGACCGTCGTCGGCCGCCGGGCCGAGCGCGTCCACGTCCACGCCGTTCGGGATCACCCGGATCCGCTCCCGGTCGAATCCGCGGCCGACCAGGTCCAGGGCCGTGCTCTCCGATACGGCGACCGTCGGAACGTCCCCGTAGAGGTGCGGGAGGGGGCGCTCGAGAAGCCACGTGGCGGCGGCCACGGGCGGCGACGCCTCGCGGAACGCCGTGGCGCCGAAGAGGTGGTGCACGAGGAGCACGACCGGGGCCGGCGCCCAGAGGGGCGAGAAGACGGGGACCTTGTTCAGGTCCTCCACCACCACGTCGAAGGCGCGGCCGGAGGGCCCGCCCGTGCCGGCGGAGAGTCGGCGGCGCACGTAGCCGGGCGCCCGGAGCCCGTAGGTGTGGCGTCCGCCCGTGCGGTGGACCTCGATCCCGTCGAGCTCGGCCTCCGGAGAGGCCCCCCGGAAGCCCGAAGCGACCAGAACGACCTCGTGGCCGCGCGCCGCGAGCCGACCGAAGACCTCGTGCAGGTGGACCTCGGCACCCCCGGCGACGGGGTTCTCCAGGTCCTGCCAGTTCAGGACGAGGATCCTCAGTCCCGCTCCTCCCCCTCCGCCCGCCGCCGGAGGGCGTCCAGCACCCCGTTCACGAAGCGGGGCGACTCCTCGCCGCCGTAGCGGGCCGCGAGGCGCACGCCTTCGGAGACCGCGACGGTCGGCGGGACCTCCTCCATGTGGAGGAGCTCCGCGGCCGAGATCCGCAGCACTCCGCGGTCGATCGACGAGAGCCGCTCGAGCCTCCAGTTCTCCAGGGCTTCGGACACGGCCCGGTCGATCTCGTCGAGGTGCTCGTCGACCACCTCGACGAGCCATCGGAGGTAGGGAAGGCGCTCCGGACCTACCCGGCGGGTCCGGCGGACGTCTCCGAGCGCGCCCGTCAGGCCTCCTTCCTTCCCGCCCGCTTCCCACTGGTAGTGGACCTGGAGCGCCCATGCGCGGGCCTTCATCCGTGCGCGTCGCTCGTCGGGGGTGAGCCCGCCGGGGGCGTCCTCCCTCATCGGATCTCCCTGTAAAGCTCCACCATCTCGAGTGCGGTGAGGGCCGCCTCCCACCCCTTGTTCGCCGCCCCGGGGCCGGACCGGGCCCGGGCCTGCTCCACGTCGTCCGTGGTGAGGACGCCGAAGGTGACCGGCACCGGCGACTCGAGCGCCACCTGTCCGAGCCCCCGGGCCGCCTCGCCCGCGACGTACTCGAAGTGGGGCGTCTCGCCCCGGATCACGCATCCGAGGGCGACCACGGCGTCGTGCCGTCCGGCCTCCACCACGCGCCGGGCCGTCTGCGGCAGCTCCCACGCACCCGGGACCCGGAGCACGTCGAGCCCCTCGACCCCGTGCATCCGGAGCGCCTCCGAGGCTCCCTCGAGCAGCGCCCCGGTGATCTCCTCGTTGAACCGCGAGACGAGGAGCGCCACGCGGAGCCCCGCGCCGTCGAGTCCCTCCATCCGCCGCCGGGGGGCCTCCGGCCGTTCGATCAGAGGAGGTGCCCCATCTTCTGCCGCTTCGTCTCCAGGTACTGCCGGTTGAAGCGTCCCGGCTCGACCCGGAGCGGCTCGCGCCCGGTGATCTCGAGCCCGTAGCCGTCGAGCCCGACGACTTTCCTCGGATTGTTCGTCAGGAGGTGGATCCGGTGGAGCCCGAGGTCGAGGAGGATCTGCGCGCCGATCCCGTAGTCGCGGAGGTCGGGCTTGAATCCCAGCACCTCGTTCGCCTCGACGGTGTCCCGCCCCTCGTCCTGGAGCTCGTACGCCCGGAGCTTGTTGTGCAGCCCGATCCCGCGGCCTTCCTGCTTCAGGTACACGATGGCCCCCCGCCCCTCCTCCTGGATCCGGTCCATCGCCGCCGCGAGCTGCTCGCCGCAGTCGCAGCGCATCGAGCCGAAGACGTCACCCGTGAGGCACTCCGAGTGCATCCGTACGAGCACGTCCTCCTCGCCCTCGATCTCTCCGGCGACCAGCGCCACGTGCTCCCGCTCGTCGAGGGGGCTCACGTAGCCGATGATCCGGAACTCGCCGAAGGGCGTGGGCAGCACGGCCTCGGCCACGCGCTCGACCAGCCGCTCCTTCTGGAGGCGGTAGGAGACGAGCTGGGCCACCGTGATGAAGCGCAGGTCGTGCTCGCGGGCGATCTCCTCGAGCTCCGGACGGCGCGCCATGGTGCCGTCGGGGTTCAGGATCTCGCAGATCACGCCGGCGGGCTCGAAGCCGGCGAGCCGCGCGAGGTCGACCGCGGCCTCGGTCTGCCCGACGCGCCGGAGCACGCCGCCGGGCTGGGCCCGTAGCGGAAAGACGTGGCCGGGGCGCCGCAGGTCCTGCGGGCGTGTGTCCGGGTCGACCAGGAGCCGGACGGTCTTCGCACGGTCCTGCGCGCTGATGCCGGTGGTGACGCCGAAGCGGCGGTGCGCGTCGACGGAGATCGTGAAGTCCGTCCCCTGCGGGTCGGTGTTCCGCTCGGTCATGGGCGAGAGATCGAGCTCGTCCGCCCGCTCGCGCGTCATGGCGCAGCAGATGAGGCCGCGCCCGTGCTGCGCCATGAAGTTCACGACCTCGGGCGTCACCGCCTCGGCGGCGCACACGAGGTCGCCCTCGTTCTCGCGGTCCTCGTCGTCCGCCACGATCACCATCCGGCCGCGCCGGATGTCCTCGATGGCGTCTTCGACGGGATCGAAGGGGAAGTGTCGCTCGTTCGTCATCGCATCAATCTACCCACGTACTTCCCGATCAGGTCCCCTTCCACGTTCACCGGATCGCCCTCGTCCAGGGCGGACAGATTCGTCTCCCGGAGCGTCAGGGGGATGAGCGCGACCTGGCACACGGGCGGCTCCGGAAGGGCGTTCACCGTGAGGCTGACCCCGTTCAGCGCGATCGAGCCGTGCAGGATCGTGCGGGCGTGCACGGCGTGGGGGATCCGCACGTCGAGGAGGTGACCCTCGCCCCCGGCGCGCACGGCCACCACCTCGCCGACGCCGTCCACGTGACCCTGCACGAGGTGTCCGTCGAGGCCCTGGTCGAGCCGGAGCGCGGGCTCCAGGTTCGGACGGCTGCCCTCGCGGTACCCGCCCGCGATCGTGCGGGAGAGGGTGGCGCCGACCACGGTGACCCGGAACCCGTCGGCCGTGAGCTCCTCGACCGTGAGGCACGCCCCGTCGACCGCCACCGAAGCGCCGACCTCCAGCGTCCCGCGGAGGGCGGGAGCGCGGATCGTGAGCGCCGCTCCCTCCTCCGTTCGCCGGAGCCCGGCGACCTCGCCCACCTCGCGCACGATGCCCGTGAACATCAGCCCTCCCCCTCCCGCTCCCAGGTCACGAGCACGTCCGGTCCGAAGGAGCGGTGCGGCCCCACGGCTCGCCAGCCCTCCCACGCCTCCGGCCCGAAGGGCCCAGGGAAGGCCGGGACGCCCTCCTCGCCGAGCACCCCGGGGGCGACGAAGAGGAGGAGCCGGTGGACGAGCCCGGCCTCCAGGAGCGCCGAGCCGAGGCGCCCCCCTCCCTCGCAGAGCACGGAGAGGAGACCCCGTCGCCGGAGCGACGAGGCCACGGCGGCGAGGTCCAGGCCGGCGGGGCCCCGGGGCACCCGCTCCACCTCCGCGCCCGCCGCCCTCAGCGGCCCGGTCCGGGATCGGGGCGCATCGGCCCCGCAGAAGACCAGGACGGGCGAGTGCTCCCGGTCCCTGAAGAGCGCCGCGCTCCGGCGGATCCGGCAGGCGGTGTCCAGGACGACGCGGGTGGGCGGACGCGGGGGCGCCTGGACGTTCCGGACGGTGAGCAGCGGATCGTCGACGCGGACCGTCTCGCCCCCCACCAGGACGGCCCGGTGCTCCGAGCGGAGTCGGTGCACCTCCCGGCTCGCCTCCGGCCCCGTGATGGCCGAGCGGCGCCCCGGCGCCTCGGCGATCCGCCCGTCGAGGCTCACGGCCAGCTTCAGCGCGAGGTACGGCCCCTCGTTCCTGGCGAGGTGGTAGAAGGCGGGGTTCAGCGCCCTCCCCTCCCCCTCCGACCAGACCGGACCCACGACCTCGACACCCGCCTGCCGGAGCACCTCCGCCCCGCCCCCCGACCAGGAGCCGGGATCGGGCGCCCCGAACACCACGCGCGCCACCCCCGCATCCCGCAGGGCGTCGACGCACGGCGGGGTCTTCCCGTGATGCGCGCACGGCTCCAGCGAGACGTACGCCGTGGCCCGGCGGCTCCGCTCGCCCGCCTCTTCCAGGGCCCACACCTCCGCGTGCGGGCCGCCGTAGCGGCGGTGCCACCCCTCGCCCACCACCTCGTCGTCGCGGGTCAGGACGCACCCGACCATCGGGTTCGGATGGACGGCGCCCCGTCCCCGGCGGGCCAGCTCGATCGTGCGGCGGAGGTGCACCTCGTCCGAGGGTCGGATCCGCTGGCCCGACGCGGTGGCGGGGGTCATCGGCTCAGTACGTGAAGCGGAAGGAGGCGGAGCCGAAGAGCCGGCCCTCGCCGGGGTCGTACGGCGCACCCTCGCGCCCGGCCGGCTCGTCGAAGCCCGAGGCCCACCCCCCTTCCACCGCGAGGTCCAGCACGAGGAAGTGCCAGGTGAGGCCGCCGAAGAGGAGGGTGCGCTCGGAGGTGAAGTCGTCGAAGGAGGCGGGCGGCGCGGCGGGGTCTCCGTCGAGGGAGATCGCGATCGGATCGGGAGTCATGTGCCCCTCGCTCTCGTACCGATCCCAACCCGCCCCGAGAAGCACACCCACGCCGAAGAGGTCCTTGCCGACCGTGCCGCGCACCGACGTCGTGGTCACGTCCATCTCGATCCGGCCGGTTCCGTCGAAGGCGCTCCCGGAACCGAGATCGCCCGCCCACCGCCGGTCGAACGACACCGAGATCCCGGGCAGCGTGAGCGATTCCCGGAGCAGGCCCAGCCGCGCTCCCACGCCCCACCCCCAGACCCCCTCGTCGAAGACGCTCCCCTCGGGAAGGATCAGGCGGGCCGCGGTGGCGCGGAGGTCGAGCGAGAGGACGCCCCCGACCGTCCGTGCCGGGTTGAAGCCCTGTAGGGCCCCCACGGTGACGCCGCCCTCGACGGCGCCCAGCGTGCCCTCGTGCTCGCCGTGGGGACCCGCGAGGTGCCCGACGACCGCACGCCCCATCCGGGCCGCCCCCACCCGGCCGTGCACCACGATCCGGGGCGAGGTCCCGAGCCGCTTGCCGACCGTGCTGGCCGAGCCCGGCAGATCCGAGCCCCCCGCGTGCGCCAGCCCGACGCCGCCCTGGACGCCCTGCACCGCAAGCGCGTGCTCGAGGCATCCGGCACGACGGGACTCGAGACCCTCGGCACACGCGTCCGCGAGCGCCTCCACCTCCTCCTGGGCGTGGAGCGACGGGGCGGGCGCGACCGCGAGAGCGAGCAGCGCGAGCGGCACGGCGGCCCCGACCGCCCCGCTCCATCTATCCAAGCCGCACCCCCTTCCCCTCCACCACCTCCCCCACGATCCAGGCGTCCTCGCCCCGCTCCCGGAGATCTCCCAGGAACCGGTCGGCCTCGGACGCGTCGACCACGGCGATCATCCCCACGCCCATGTTGAAGACGCGGAACATCTCGTCGGTGGCCACGCCCCCCTCCCGCTCGAGCACCCGGAAGAGGGGGGGCACCTCCCAGGAGCCGGTGTCGATGCGGGCTCCGATGCCGCCCGGGAGCACGCGGGGAAGGTTTCCGGGGATCCCCCCGCCGGTCACGTGGGCCAGCGCGTGGAGACGCGCCCCCTCCAGCTCGGGGCCGAGCGCCGGGAGGTAGCTCCGGTGCACGCGGAGCAGGGTGTCCGCCACGCTCTCCTCCGTCCCCGGGAAGGGGTCGTCGACGCCCAGTCCCATCCGTCCGAAGACGATCTCGCGGGCCAGGGTGTAGCCGTTCGTGTGGAGCCCGCTCGAGGGCAGGGCGACGAGCGCGTCGCCGGGCCGCACCTTCGAGCCGTCCAGGATGCGCTCGCGGGCGACGATGCCCACGAGGAAGCCGGCCAGGTCGTACTCGCCGGCCGCGTAGAAGTCGGGCATCTCGGCCGTCTCACCGCCGAGGAGGGCGCATCCGTTCTCCCGGCACGCCAGCGCGACGCCGCGGACCACGTCGTTCACCACGCCCTCGTCCATCTCGCCGGTCGCGAGGTAGTCGAGGAAGAAGAGCGGGCGCGCGCCCTGGACCAGCACGTCGTCGACGCAGTGGTTCACCAGATCCCGGCCCACCGTGTCGTGGCGGCCGGCGCGGAAGGCGACCTTGAGCTTGGTGCCGACGCCGTCCGCGCTCGAGACGAGCACGGGCGAGTCGATGTCGTCGGGCACCGCGTAAAGGCCGCCGAAGAGGCCCATCTCCGAGAGCGTGTTCCGGTCCCGGGTGGACGCCACCAGCTCCTTCAGCCCCTCCTTCGCCCGCTCGGCGGCGTCCAGGTCGACGCCCGTGTCCCGGTAGGACAGGCCCGGCCCACCGCCCGCCGTCGAGGCCTCCTCAGACACCGACCCGCTCCTCCGTCCGGTGCTCGAAGGCGGTCATCTCGCGGAACTCGGCCATCCGCGCCTCGATCTCCTCCACCCGGAGCGTGCGGAAGCGGTCGACGCTGAAGTCCTCGACGGAGAAGGAGCCGAGGACGGATCCGTAGACCATGGCCCGACGCAGCTCCTCCTCGTCCTGATCGGGCGCCTGGGCCAGGTAGCCCAGGAAGCCCCCCGCGAAGGCGTCGCCCGCGCCGGTGGGGTCGAAGACCTCTTCCAGGGGATACCCGGGAACGAAGAAGATCGAGTCCTGCAGGAAGAGGATCGCCCCGTGCTCGCCCTTCTTCACCACCACGACCTCCGGGCCGCGCTCGCGGATCCAGCGCGAAGCCAGGAGCAGGTTCGGCTCGTCGGCGAGCTGGCGCGCCTCGGCGTCGTTGACGAGCAGCACGTCCACCCGCTCCAGCAGGGCCAGCAGGTCGTTCCGGCTTCCCTCGATCCAGTAGTTCATGGTGTCGCAGACGACCAGCTCCGGTCCCTCGACCTGGTCCAGCACCTGCAGCTGGAGGACGGGGTCGATGTTGCCGAGGAAGACCATGCGCGCGCTCCGGAAGACCGGGGGGATCACGGGCCGGAAATCGGCGAAGACCCCGAGGCGCGTCTCCAGCGTGTCGCGGGTGTTCAGGTCGTAGTGGTAGCGTCCGGACCAGCGGAAGCTCTCGCCCTCGGCCCGCTCGATCCCGGACAGATCGACGCCCCGGTCCTTCAGGAAGTCGAGCTCGGAGATCGGGTAGTCGCTTCCGACCACCCCGACCACCTGGACCGGCGCGAAGAGCGAGGCGGCGGCGGCGAAGAAGACGGCGGAGCCCCCCAGGACGTCCTCGGCCACCCCGAACGGGGTCTCCACCGAGTCGAGGGCGACGCTTCCGACGGCGAGCAGGGACATGTTCGCTCTCACTCCTCTGGTGTGTCGGTCGCTTCGGGTGCTGCGGTCGCTTCGGGCGCGGCGGTCGCTTTCCCCGGATCCACCTGGCGCACCATCCGGTCCGGGGCCGTGACGCCGAGGATCCGGAGCCCGTTGCGGAGCGTGACGCGCACGGCCGCCGCGAGCGCGAGCCGGGCGGCGCGGAGTCCGGGGTCGTCGACGAGCACGGCGAGCTCGGGGTTCCGGCTCGGGTTTCCGGCGTGGTACCAGGAGTTCACCTCGCCCGCCGTGCGCTCCAGGTAGTCGGTCAGGAGGTGCGGGGCCCGGGCGGCGGCGGCCCGCTCCACGAGATCCGGAAACTCGGTGAGCTGCTTGATCAGCTCGCGCTCGGCGGGCTCGGTCAGCCGCTCGAAGTCGGCATCGGGACCGGGCACGCCGTCCGGGTCGACCCCCGCCTTCCGGAAGATGCTCATCATGCGCGCGTGGGCGTACTGGACCTTGTAGACGGGGTTCTTCTCGGAATGGTCGAGCGCCTGGTCGAGGTCGAAGACGAGGTGCGCCTCGGCCTTCCGCATCTGGAAGAACCAGCGGGTCACGTCGACGCCGACCTCCTCGAAGAGCTCCCGCAGCGTCACGTAGTCGCCGGCCCGCTTGCTGAACTTCACCTGCTCGCCGGCCCGCTCCACGGTCACCATCTGGTGCAGCACGTACTCCGGCCATCCCTCGGGGATGCCCAGGGCCTCGAGCGCCGCCCGCACCCGCACCACGGTACCGTGGTGGTCGGCGCCCTGCACGTTGATCGCGTCGTGGAAGCCCCGCTCCCACTTGGTCAGGTGGTACGCGACGTCGGGCAGGAAGTAGGTCGGGGCGCCGTCGCCCCGGACCATGACGCGGTCCTTCTGGTCGCCGAACCCGGTGGCCCGGAACCAGAGCGCTCCCTCGTGCTCGTAGGCGAGGTCCTGCTCCCTCAGTCGGTCGATCACCTCCTGGACGCGCCCCTGCTCGTAGACGGTCGACTCCAGGAAGTGCTCGTCGAAGCGGACCCGGAGCTCGTCCAGGTCGCGGTCCTGCTCGGCCCGGAGCACGCGGGAGGCGAAGCGGCGCATGGCGTCCAGCGCCTCCTCCGAGTCGTCGTCGAGGTACTCGTCGCCGACCTCCTCGACGAAGCGGGCGGCGACCTCGCGCACGTACTCGCCCCGGTAGCCCTCCTCCGGGACGGGCTCGTCCACGCCGAGCCGCTGCCGGTAGCGCGCCCGCACGCTGCGGGCGAGCTGCATCATCTGCGTGCCGCCGTCGTTGTAGTAGAACTCGCGGTGGACGTCCCATCCGGTCCACTCCAGGAGCGAGGCGATCGCGTCGCCGAGAGCGGCCTGCCGGCCGTGCCCGATGTGGAGCGGCCCCGTCGGGTTGGCCGAGACGAACTCGACGGACACCGGGCGCCCCTCGCCCGGATCGCTCCGCCCCCACGACTCGCCCGCCTCCAGGACGTCCGGGATGCGCCCGGCCAGCGCGCCCGCGGCGAGCCGGAAATTGAGGAAGCCCGGCCCGGCCACCTCCACGGCACGCACGCCGGCACGCTCCGTGTCGAGGCGGTCGGCGATCTCCTCGGCGATCTGGCGGGGAGGGCGCCGGAGCCTGGAGGCGAGCGTCATCGCGACGTTCGTGGCGAGGTCGCCGTGGGACGGGTCCCTGGGCCGCTCGAGGGGGATCTCCGCGTCCTCGACGCCCATCTCGGCGAGCGCGTCGGACAGCGCGGCCCGGATCGCTTCGTCGGTCACCGCGGCTTCCTACGCGCCGCCGGAGGAGGAGCCGGACCCGCCGGAGGAGGAGCCGGACCCGCCGGAGGAGGACGGGCCCTTCCCGCCTCCGGCCGAGCCGCCGGACCCGCCCCCCTTCCCGCCCGCGGATCCCCCGGATTTCGCGGAGGTTCCCGACTCCGAGGCCCCGTTACCTCCGCCGGAGGCGCCGCCCGACTCCTTTCCGCCGCCGCTCCCGGCACCGGACGTCGCCTCCTTCGCCTCCTTCTTCTCCGGCTTCCCGTCCCTTTTCTCGGACTTCTTCTCCGACTCCGCCTTCTTCCGGTACTCCTCGCTCCGGTAGTCGGTGATGTAGAAGCCCTCGCCCTTGAACAGGAAGCCGCCCCCGCCGGAGATCCTCCGCTCCGCCTTCTTCCCGCACTCGGGGCAGGCGGCGCCGGGCTCGTCGGACATCTTCTGGAAGACCTCGAACTCGTGGCCTTCGGGGCAGCGGTATTCGTATGTCGGCATGGAAGTGGGAGAGCCGGGCGGCGGGAGCCGTCGGCGTCGTGTGAGAAGCGTCGGGAACCGGGGAAAGATATCGGCGGGAGGGCCGCAGTGAGAATACCCCGGGGCGAGGCCGGTCCGGGGAGGGTCCGGTCCGGGAGTGTGGCAGCGCGACTGGTCCTGCCGGGATTGCGATTTCCCGAATCGAATCGTTGCGGTATCCCGAACGGAGGGGGATGCGACGGTCTGAACCGAAGCGTCGTTCGTCCGTATTTCTGGCCGGCACGCCTGGAACCGGACATCTTTCTCACATCATGGATCCGATTCCTCTCGACCACCTCCGGTCTGCCCTCGCCCGGGCTCTCGGCGAAACTCCCGCCGTGGCCGCGGCATATGCCTTCGGCTCCAGGGTCACGGGAGGTGCGCTTCCGCGGAGTGACCTCGACGTGGCGGTCGTCCTCCGGGATTCGAAGGCCAGGGACGATCCGCTCCTGGCCGAGCGGCTATCCGTGCGGATCGCGCACGAGCTCGACGCCGGGATCGAGGTGGACGCACACTTGGCCGACGATCTCCCGCTTCCCGTGCGCGGTCGGATGTTGACGAGCGGGGTCCTGCTCTACGAGGCGGACCCGTCGCGCCGCGTGGAGTTCGAGACCGCGACGCGACGGCTCTACTTCGACTTCCTTCCCCTGATCGAGCGGGATGCGCGGGAGGGGATCCTCTCCGATGGTTGATCCGCAGAAGGCGCGGCATCTCCTTTCGCTCTATCGGCGGTATCGGGGTTACCTCGACGAGCTCGGACGACGGTCGGACGAGGAGCTCCGGGGCGACTTCGCCGTCATGGGTGGACTCCGCCACTACCTCCTGCTCGCCATCGAGACGCTCCTCGACCTCGGCAGTCACTTGATCAGCTCGGAGGGATACGAGCATCCGGAGAGCTACGCGGACATCTTCCGGGTCCTGCGTGACGAAGGCCTCCTCCCGGAAGATCGAGCGGAGAACCTGATGGCCATGGCGCGCTTCCGGAACGTGCTCGTGCACCAGTACGCCGAAGTGGACGAGGAGCGCGTCCTCCGGATCTTCCGCACGTCGCTCGGAGACCTGGACCATTTCGTGGAAACGCTCAGGAGACGATTCGCGGAGCACCTGGAGACCGACGGGGCGTGACCCTCAGGCGTCGTACGTCCCCCACTCTTCGCGGAGCACGTCGCTGATCTCGCCGAGGGTGGCGAGCGCCTTCACGGCCTCGACCATCGGAGGCAGGAGATTGTCGCCCCCGCGGGCCGCGTCCCGTATCCGGTCCAGCGCCGCGCCGACGGCGCCGCCGTCCCGCCGGGCCCTCAGGTCGGCCAGCTTCTCCCTCTGGCGCTCCTCGAGGGTGTGGAAGTCGGGCTGCTCGATGCGCACCCGCGACTCCTCCTCGACGAAGTCGTTCACGCCGACCACCGTGCGCTCGCCCGACTCGACCTCCATCTGGTGGCGGTACGCGGAGCGGTGGATCTCGTCCTGCATGTACTCGACGCTCCGGGCGGCGCCTCCCCGCTCGTCGATCTCGTCCAGGTACTCCCTCGCCCGCTCCTCGATCGCGTCGGTGAGCGCCTCCACGTAGTAGCTCCCGGCCAGCGGGTCGGCGGTGCGCGCCACGCCCGACTCGGCGGCCAGGATCTGCTGCGTGCGGAGCGCGATGCGGGCGCTCTCCTCGGTGGGCAGCGCGAGCGCCTCGTCGTAGGCGTTGGTGTGCAGGCTCTGGGTGCCGCCCAATACCGCGCTGAGCGCCTGCACGGTGACCCGCACGACGTTGTTCATCGGCTGCTGCGCGTTGAGCGTGACGCCCCCGGTCTGGGTGTGGAAGCGGAGCCGGCAGGAGCGGTCGGAGGCGGCGTGGCGCTCCTTCATGAGCCGCGCCCAGAGCCGCCGGGCCGCCCGGAACTTCGCGACCTCCTCCAGGAAGTCGTTGTGGGCGGCGAAGAAGAAGGAGAGCCGGGGCGCGAAGTCCTCGAGCTAGATGCCGGCCGCCAGCGCCCGGTCGACGTACTCCAGCCCGTTG
>CAYPDV010000009.1:7078-55248 GCA_964409525.1 uncultured Gemmatimonadaceae bacterium | reverse complement strand
GGGTTCTCCAGGGTGAAGATGTGCTGCTTCCGGTTGTCGTTGATGTGATCGATCATCGCGGCCATCGTCGAGCTCTTTCCCGACCCCGTGACGCCGGTCACCAGGATCAGGCCCCGCTCGCTCGAGGCGATCCGGGCCAGCACCGACGGCATGTTCAGGTCCGCGAACGTCGGGATCTCGATGGGGATCACCCGCATGACGATCATGAACGTGCCGCGCTGGCGCAGGACGTTGACGCGGAAGCGCCCCAGCCCGGGCATCCCCCAGGAGCAGTCGTAGTCGAGGATCGAGTCGATCCGCTCCCGGTCCTTCTCGTGGGGGATCAGCTTGACGGCGAGACCCCGCACCTGCTCCGGAGTCACCGCCTGCTGCGTCATCGGCGCGAGGCTGCCGTGGATGCGCGCGCGCACCTTGTCGCCGGCCTTGATGTGGATGTCGCTCGCGCCCCTCTGGATGGCGGCCTTGAAGATCTCGATCACGGGCGGACTCCGGGGAAGCGGGACCGGATGGACGGGCGAGGGATCCCTCCTGTGGGAACCCTCTCAAGATAGCTGGAAGGACGCCGGAAGGGCCACACGTGCGGCAGGCGAGCGGTGGCACGCCGCTTGCGCCCTGAGGCGGCGAACCCCAATGGAGGAGAAATCATGGAAGGACTGCTCGGCTGGGCCCTGGTGTTCCTCGTGGTCGCCGTGATCGCGGGAATCTTCGGATTTCGCGGGGCCGCCGGCACGGCCACGTCGGCCGCGAAGATCCTCTTCTTCGTCTTCCTCGTGCTCTTCGTGGTGGCCCTGCTCTTCTAGCGTCCGAGCCGGAAGTCTGCCGGCATCGGGCGGCGCCCGGGTCCAGCGGACGCGGGCTACTCGCTGCGGAAGCCGAGCACCTCCGGATCCGAGAGCAGCAGCTCCCGGGCCTCGCGGAAGCATCCGGGGGGGCCGCGGAGCACACAGCGCACGACCAGGCGCTCCTCGTCGGGCGGCTTCTCGACGGAGCGGCGCCGGGCGTCCAGCCCGACGTCCTTCAGCTTCCGGAGGATCCGCTCCACGACCCCCTCGGAGGCGACCAGCGTGAGCACCATTTCCCGCTCCGTGCGCCCTTCCTCCATGCGCTTCTCCATCCACTGCATGGGGACGAGGACGAGGAGGACGAGGAGCGTGCTGCCGACGGCGGGGACGTAGCCGCCGACGCCGATCGCGATCCCGATCGCCGCCACGACCCAGAGGGTGGCAGCGGTGGTGAGGCCGGTGACGCTGCCCCGCGCCTGGATGATGGTGCCTGCGCCCAGGAAGCCGATGCCGGAGACGATCTGGGCCGCGAGGCGCGCGGGATCGGCCACCGTGACGTCGGTCACGCCGGGCCCGAGCAGGGGCATCCGGAGGGAGACGTCGGTGAGGAGCGTGGCTCCCAGGCAGATCAGGATGTTCGTGCGGAGTCCGGCGGGCTTGCCGGAGGTCTCCCGCTCCCATCCGACGGCGCCGCCCAGCACGACCGCGAGGACGAGCTTCAGGAGCAGGTCCAGCTCGAGGGCGCCGGTGTCGAAGGGCAGCTCCATCACGGCAGATCCATCACGGACTCGCGCTCCTCCAGTCGAAACCCATCCGCCGGCGAGCCCCGGACAGCGTCTCACGCGCGACCTGCCGGGCCCGCTCGGCACCGGCGTCGAGGATCTGCCGGACCCGGTCGGGCTCGGCCCGGAGCTCGGCCGCCCGCTCGCGGAAGGGGCGGAACTCCTCGACGATGCTGTCGGCCAGGATCCGCTTGCACTCGACGCATCCGCGGAGCGCGTTCCGGCACTGGTGGGCGATGTCCGGCACCATCCCGGGATCGGTCAGGTGCTCGTGGAGCGCGTAGACGTTGCACACCTCGGGACGGCCGGGATCCGTGCGCCGCACCCGCTGCGGGTCGGTGACCGCCTTCCGCACCCGGGCCCACACCTCGTCCGGCTCGTCGAGGATGCCCACGGTGTTTCCGAGCGACTTGCTCATCTTCGCCTCGCCGTCGAGCCCCATGATGCGGCCGGCGGAGCCGAGCACCGCCTCCGGCTCGGGAAAGAAGTCGCCGTAGCGGGCATTCCAGCGGCGCGCGATCTCCCGGGCCAGCTCGAGGTGCTGGACCTGGTCCTCGCCGACCGGCACAAGCTCGCCCCGGTAGAGGAGGATGTCGGCCGCCTGGAGCACGGGGTAGTTCAGCAGGCCGGCGGGCACGGACTCCATGTGCTCCGCCTTGTCCTTGAACTGCGTCATGCGCTCGAGGTCGCCGAGGGGGGCGACGGCGTTGAAGAGCCACGCCAGCTCGGTGTGCTCGGGCACGTCGGACTGCACGAAGAGGGTGGAGCGCTCGGGGTCGAGGCCCACGGCCAGGTAGCTCACCGCGAGGTCGAGGGTGCGCCTCGGCAGCTCGTCCGGATCGTGCTCGCCCGTGATGGCGTGCTGGTCCACGATGCAGAAGAAGCAGTCGTGCTCCTCCTGCATGGACACCCACTGCCTGAGCGCCCCGAGGTAGTTTCCGAGGTGCGCCTCGCCGCTGGGCTGCATGCCGCTGAACACGCGCCGGCGTCCGGTCGTCCCGCTCGATCCGTCGTCCGCCATCGTGCTCCGCCCCGGGGATGTTTGGGCCGTGTCCGAGAAGACGTGTAATTTAGCGGCCCTCCCGACCGTGTGCGACCCCGCTTCCCGCCTCCCTCCGCCCTCTGCCGCCATGGACGACCTGCTCCGCACCGCCCTCCTCGCCGCCGACGCCGCGGCCCACGTGCAGCGGCGGTGGGCGGGCCGCATCCGGGTCGAGGACGCCCGCGACAAGGGGGTGAGCGACTTCGTGACGCGCACGGACGTGGAGGCGCAGGAGGCGGTGCTCCGCGTGATACGCGGGCGGCATCCCCGCCATGCGATCCTTGCGGAGGAGGCGGAGGAGGGCGAGGCACTGCCCTCCTCCGCCCCGACCACACAGGGCGACGGCGGGGGTGCCGGCGAGCGGGGTGGGGACCCGGGCGCGACGCCTCCTGCCGGGGAGGAGGAAGAGGGGCCGTCGCGCGCCTCGGAGCGGGGATCGGAGCCGGAAGGCGCCGTAGCAAGCGGGTCGGGCCCTGAAGAAACACCCGGGAGCGACGTCCGCGCAGCGTCCCCCGAGGAGGCGCGCGACGGGCCCTCTTCCGGCGCCTGGCCCGAAGGCCCGCTCTGGGTGGTCGATCCGCTCGACGGCACCACCAACTTCATCCACCGCCACCCCATGTACACGGTCTCCGTCGGGCTCGTGCTCGAGGGGCGGCCGGCGGTGGGTGCGGTGGTGTGTCCGGCCACCGGGGAGCGGTGGTGGGCGGCGCGCGGGCGGGGGGCCTGGAAGGGGGGGAGGCGGATCGAGGTGTCCGGCCAGACGGAGATCCGGGGCGCGCTGGTCGGCACGGGCTTCCCCTTCAAGGCGCTGGATCTGCTGGACGCGTACCAGGCGCAGTTCGCCCGTGTGCTCCGGTCCACGGCCGGGATCCGGAGGGGGGGCTCGGCCGCCCTCGACCTCTGCTATCTGGCCCAGGGATCGCTGGACGCGTTCTGGGAGCTGGTGCTGAGCCCGTGGGACGTCGCCGCCGGGCTCGCGATCCTGTCCGAGGCGGGAGGCACGTCCTCGCGGCTCGAGGGGGGCGAGATCGGGCCGGAGCGAGGCACGGTTCTCGCAGCCAACTCCACCGGACTGCAGGACGCGCTCGGAGCGCTGGTCCGGGGAGAGGGCGTCGGAGGCCACGGAACGTCAAAAGGGTGAATCCCGGCCCGAGAGGTTCCTTTCCCCGGGCCGTTCCGAGCGAGCGGTCCATTCCGGGCAGGCGGGCCGCCCGTCCGGCCATTCCGGGCAGGCGGACCGCCCGTCCGGGCGCGGCCCGGCTGTCCAGCCCCCGGGCGATCCCGGTCGGAGGCGCGGGTCCCGCTCCCTATCTATGAAAAAGGACCCGGGCGTCTGCCCGGGCCCTTTCCGTTACGCGGCCGGCCGGGGGCCGACCGTCGAGCCGGTGACGGCTTCCGGCCGCTCTACCGGCTCTCGCCGCTTCCCACCTCGGCGCTCGAGCGCACCTCGATCCGGCGCGGCTTCGCCTGCGGGGACTTCGGCATGCGCACGCTGAGCACGCCGTTCCGGAACCCGGCCGAGATGTCCTCCGCCTCGACCGTGCGGGGCAGCGTGAAGGAGCGCTGGAAGGCGCCGTAGGTCCGCTCCCACACGTGGACGCGGCCTTCCTCCTCGCCCTGCTCCCGCTCGTGGCGCTTCTCACCGGAGATGGTGAGGACGTTGTTCTCGATCTCGATCTCGACGTCCTCCTCGCTCATCCCGGGCAGCTCGGCGGTCAGGAGGAGCTCCTCGTCCCGCTCCTCCACGTTCACGGCGGGGCTCCAGCTCATCCCGTTCGTTCCGCCCTCGAACATGCGTCCGAGCCGGTTGCTGATCTCGTCCAGCTCCGCCCAGGGCGAGCGATAGCGATAGCGCGTGATGGCCATGGTTCAGACCTCCTGTCGATCCTGGAGTGGGACCGTCATGCGAACACCGTCGTCTGCGGAGCGCTCCCGTCGCGGTCCCGGCGGTCCGGGTGCGCCCGACTCTCTCGCCCGTGAACGGGTGCATGCGACGTGCCAACCAGAGAGGAGGGACATCCTGCCAAATCGTTCGCATGCAACCGGTTAGCGGGCGCCGATCCTGCCGTAGTGGCACCCGGGTGCAGCCACCCGCCTCCGGGAATGCCAGGGTGGCATTCGACGTCCGCAGCCGGCAGGGACCTTGCATCCCGCGGCCCGGCGAGGAAGCGTGAGTCCCGCGACCTCGTCCTCGCGCCGGATGCTTCGTGCCGGACACCTCGCACAGGACTCGTCGTGCCGGACCTCCTCGAACCGGAGATCAGTTGAAGGAACCCGTCGACGTGGGCGTGCTGGGAGCCACCGGCACGGTCGGAGCCCGGATCGTCCGGCTCCTCGAGGAACATCCCTGGTTCCGGCTCCGCGAGGTCGCGGCATCGCCCGGCTCGGCCGGACGCCGGCTGGCCGAGGGGGTTCCGCCCGGCACGCCCCTCCTGGCCGAGTCGGCCCGGATGGAGCTCATGGACCCGGAAGGGCCGTGGAGCTCGCACCTGATCCTCTCCTCCCTTCCCTCCGCCGCGGCCCGTGATCACGAGGTGCGCCTGGCAGAGGAGGGGCACCTGGTCGTGAGCAACGCGTCGGCGCACCGGATGGACCCGGACGTGCCGCTTCTGATTCCAGAGGTGAACCCGGACCACCTGGATCTGCTCGATCGCCAGGCGGAGCGCTGGAGCGGCGGGCTGATCACGAACCCGAACTGCTCCGTCGGCGGGCTGGCCCTGGTGCTGGCCCCCCTGCATCGGCACTTCGGCGTCGAGCGGGTGGTCGTGAGCACGTATCAGGCGATCTCCGGCGCGGGCCGGCCGGGCCCCTCGGCAGGCGAGCTCACCGACAACGTGCTTCCCCTGATCCCCGGCGAGGAGGAGAAGCTCTCCACCGAGCCGCGAAAGATCCTCGGAACGCTGGGCGAGGGCGGGCTGGAGGAGGCCCGCTTCCGGATCGCCGCGCACTGCGCCCGGGTGCCGGTCCTGGACGGCCACCTGGAGTCGGTGAGCGTGGGCCTGACCCGGAAGGCCTCTCCCGAGGAGGTGGCCGAGGTGCTCTCCAACTTCCGGGGCGAAGTGGCCGACGAGGGCCTTCCCTCTTCGCCCGCCCGACCGGTGCGGGTCACGGAGGAGCCCGACCGGCCCCAACCCCGCCTCGACCGCGAGGCCGGCCACGCGATGACGGTGACCGTGGGACGCATCCGCCCGTGCGAGGTGCTGGACGTGAAGCTCTTCCTCCTCAGCCACAATCTCGGGCGCGGCGCCGCCGGCGCGGCGGTGCTCAACGCGGAGCTCTGCCGGGTCCGGGGACGCACCCCTTGATCGTCTACAAGTTCGGCGGCACCTCCCTTGCCGACGCCGAGCGGATCCGACGGGCGGCCGGTCTCGTCCTCGGAGCGCCCGGCACTCCCGTGGTGGTCGTCTCCGCGCTGGGGGGGGTCACCAACCGGCTTCTCGAGATCGCCGACCGGAGAGAGCGGGGCGAGGGCGCGGCGTGCCGCGCGCTGGTGGAGGAGATCGGCGAGCGTCACCGGAAGACCGCGCGCGCGCTCCTCGATCCGGCCGAGGGAGCGCCCGTGGAGGCCGGGGCGGCCGAGGAGTCGGCGGGGCTGGAGCGGGAGCTGGACGAGGTTCTCGACCGGCTGACGGAGGCCGCGCGCTGCCCGCCTCCCCACGACGAGGGTCCTCCCACCGGCCCCGCCGGGCGGGACGCTCTCACCGCGTGCGGCGAGGACCTCTCGGCCCACCTGCTGACCGCCGCGCTCCGCGCGCAGGGAGCCGAGGCGGAGCTCGTGGATGCCCGCACCGTGATCCGGACCGACGAGCGCTCCGGCCGCGCCAACCCGCTGCCGGAGCGGATCCGGGAGCGGGCCGAAGCGCACCTGCGACCTCTCGTGGAGAGGGGCGTCGTGCCGGTGGTGCCGGGCTTCGTGGGCGAGAGCGAGTCCGGCCGGACGACCACCCTGGGGCGGGGTGGGTCCGACCTCACCGCGGCGATCCTCGGCGCGGCGCTCCAGGCCGACGAGGTGGTGATCTGGACCGACGTGGAGGGAATTCTCTCGGGAGATCCCCGCTCCATCGACGCCGCCCGCGTTCTCCCGGAGATCGGCTTCGACGAGGCGGTCGAGCTCTCCCACTTCGGCGCCCGGGTGATCCACGCCCCGGCCGCGAGGCACGCGGTGTCGAGAGGGGTGAGCCTGCGGATCCGGAACGCCTTCGCCCCCGACAAGGAGGGCACCCTCATCCGGGCCGACCGTCGGGGAGGCGCGGAGGTGGCCGCCGTGGCGTACAAGCCGGACGTGGTGCTGATCAAGGTGCGCTCGCACCCCTCCGCCCTCGAATACGGCTTCCTCGCACGCGTCTTCGACGTCCTGGCGCGCCACCAGCTGCCCGTGGATCTGGTCGCCACCTCGCACTCCTCCACGGCCTTCACCATCGACGAGGACGAGGAGCTCGATCCGGCCCTGGCGGAGCTCGAGGTCTTCGCGGAGGTCGAGGTGATCGCCGACCTCGCCACCGTGACCGTCGTCGGCCACGGCCTGCTCCAGGAGCCCGGAATGAGCGCGCTCGTGTTCTGGGCCGTGGGAAAGGACACGTCGGTGGAGCTGATCTCCCAGGCCTCGGACGTGAGCCTCAGCTTCCTGGTGCCCGAGGCGGGGGCACCCGGCGTGGTGCGGCGCCTCCACCGCACGCTGATCGAGATCCGGGGCGAGCGCGTGCTCGCGCTCCGGAAAGCAGAGCCCCGGGGGGAGGAGTCGCCATGACGGAGGAGTCGCCATGAAGATCGCCCTGATCGGCTACGGCCGCATGGGCAGCACGGTGGAGTCGGTGGCCGCGGAGGAGGGCCACGAAGTGGTGGCCCGCATCGACGAGGAGGGCAACCGCGGCGGCCGAGGCATCACGCCCGAGTCCCTGAACGGCGCGGAGGTGGCCGTCGAGTTCAGCACGCCCGAGGCGACCGTCCCGAACGTCGCCGCCTGCGCACGGGCGGGAATCGATCTTGCGGTCGGCACCACCGGCTGGCTGGAGCGGCTGGACGAGGCGCGGGACGCGGTGGACGCGGCCGGCACCGGAATGATCTGGGCCCCCAACTTCTCGCTCGGCGTGAACCTCTTCTTCCGGCTGGTGCGGGAGGCGGGCCGCCTCGTGGACCGGCTCGAGGCCTACGACGTGCACGTGTCCGAGGTGCACCACCGGCACAAGGTCGATCACCCGAGCGGCACCGCGAGGAAGCTGGCCGAGATCCTCCTCGACGAGGTGCAGCGGAAGGGGCGGTGGGCCGAGACCCCGGGAGACGGGCCGATCGATCCGTCCACCCTGCAGGTGGCGGCGGTGCGGGCCGGCGAGAACCCGGGCACGCACCTGGTGGCGCTGGAGGGACCGGACGATCGGATCGAGCTGAGGCACGAGGCGCGGGGGCGGGAGGGCTTCGGGCGGGGGGCGCTGGTGGCGGCGGAGTGGATCCGGGGGAAGCGGGGCGTGTTCACGATCGACGACCTGTTCGAGGAGATGCTCGAGTGAGAGGGTGGGCTTCGGGAGACGGGGCGTGGGAGCCCTCCGCAGGGGGCACTGCGCGCGCCGGCCCGGTGGGAAACGAGACCTGCATCCCGGCGCGCTTGCTACGGCGCCTACCGGACGCCGATCCCCTGCGGACGGCTCCCACGCCCCGCCTCCCTCTCCGAACCCGACCTCGGGCTTCCCGGCACGCCGCGCGACCGGGATCCGGATCCGCGGGAGCCACCGGCTCCGTCGCCTCCAGCTGGGAGGTAGAGACCGGGCGGGTCTCTCCAACATGCCGGTTCGACGGAGCCGCCCCGGACCGATCGATCAGGGCGAGGCCGACCGGCCGGGTGGGCTCCACCGACGCGGCCGTCCCATCCGGGGCTTCGAACCCGAAGGGGGCCGGGGAGTGGGGGCGCTTCCGGGGAGATCGGCGTCCGGTAGGCGCCGTAGCAGGCGCGCCGGGACGAGGTGTGGTTTCCAGCCCGCAGCGCGCGCGCAGTGCCTCCCCGGAAGCGCCCCCACCCCCCGGCCCCCGCTCTCCACGAGAGACCCGAAACTGAAGAGGGAGCACCCATGGACATCTCCCAGCTGAGGGGCATAGGCCCCGCCCTGATCACGCCGCTCCGAGAGGACGGCTCCATCGACTTCGACGCCTACCGCCAGCACGTCGAGTTCCAGATCGAGGGCGGCGTGGACTTCCTCGTGCCGTGCGGAACGACCGGGGAGAGCGCGACGCTCTCCACCGACGAGCAGGCGGACGTGATCCGCGCCTGCGTCGAGGCGGCCGACGGGCGGGTCCCGGTGGTCGCGGGAGCCGGCACCAACGTGACGGAGGGGGCCGGCCGGATGGCGTGCGACGCGCGCGACGCCGGCGCCGACGCGATCCTCTCCATCACCCCCTACTACAACAAGCCGACGCAGGAGGGGCTCTACCGCCACTTCCGCTCGGTGGCCGAGGCGTGCGGGATCCCGGTCGTCGTCTACAACGTGCCGGGGCGGACCGGCTCGAACATCGAGGCCGCGACCGTGCTCCGCCTGGCCCGCGACGTGGAGAACGTGGTGGCGGTGAAGGAGGCGAGCGGCGATCTGCAGCAGGTGATGACGATCCTGAGGGAGCGGCCGGACGGCTTCCTCGTGCTCTCGGGCGAGGACCACCTCACCTTTCCCCTGGTGTGCCTCGGCGGCGACGGCGTGATCAGCGTGGTGGCGAACGAGGTGCCGGACCTCTTCAGCGACATGGTGCACGCGGCGCTCGAGGGACGGACCGAGCAGGCGCGCGCCATGCACTACCGGATGCTCCCGCTGATGCGCGCCAACTTCGTGGAGACGAACCCGATTCCCGTGAAGCGGGCGCTGGAGATGATGGGACGGCTGGACGCCCACTACCGGCTGCCGCTGGTGCCGCTGACGGAAGCGAGTGAGGAGGAGCTGAGGGAAGCGCTCCGGATGGTGGGGGCGCTGGCATGACCGTACCCCATGCACGGGGCGCACCCGACGCGTGGGACGCGCGGGACGCACGAGACTCACCGGAGAACGACCGATGACGCGCATCGAGGAGCTCGAGGAGCGGATCACCGCCCTGACCGCCGAGGGCGCCGAGCCCGACGGAGAGGAAGCGCGCGCGGCCGTGGACCGCCTCCTGGCCGCGCTCAGCGAGGGCGAGGTGCGCGCGGCGGAGAAGGCGGAGAGCGGATGGCGGGCGGTGGAATGGGTGAAGGCCGGGATCCTCCTCGCCTTCCAGGTCGGCCGCACCCGAAGCTTCGGGGGCGATCCGCAGGAGTTCTTCGATCGGGACACGCTCCCGCTCCGGCGCACGCGGGGCGTCGAGGAGAACATCCGCATCGTTCCCGGCGGAAGCTCGGTGCGGAAGGGGGCCTACCTCGGCCCGAACGTGGTGATGATGCCGCCGGCGTACGTGAACGTGGGCGCCTGGGTGGACGAGGGCACGATGGTCGACTCGCACGCCCTGGTCGGCTCCTGCGCCCAGGTCGGAAAGCGGGTGCACCTCTCCGCCGGATGCCAGCTCGGCGGGGTGCTGGAGCCCCGCGGCGCCCGCCCCGTCGTGATCGAGGACGAGGTGCTGATGGGCGGCAACACGGGCGTGTTCGAGGGAATCGTGGTGGGGCGTCGGGCGGTGATCGCGCCCGGCGTGAACCTCACCTCGGCCACCGCCCTCTACGACCTGGTGAACGAGCGGGTGCTCCGGCACTCCGCCGACGACCCGCTCACGGTGCCGGAGGGCGCGGTGGTGGTGCCGGGCGTGCGGGACACGGGCTCGGACTTCGCCCGGGAGCACGGGGTGGCGCTCTACACGCCCGTGATCGTGAAGTACCGCGACGAGAAGACGGACGCGGCCACGGCGCTGGAGGGGGCGCTCCGGTAGACGAGCACGACCGACGAGCCGGGATCGCGGTCGGATTCGCTCCAGCCCGCTCCCCGCCGGAGTTGTCGCCACCCCGCTCCGGCGCCAAATTGAAGATTACCCGCATTCCCGGTTCCGTAGTACGGAGGTTCATCATGAAGCGATCCGTTCCTCTTCTCGCTCTCGCCGCGGTGGCCCTCGGCTCCTGTCAGGACGCCCCGGACATGTTGGCTCCCGAGACACGGGTTCAGCAGGCGGCCAGCTCGGCGGCCGCCAACGGGGACTCCTACATCGTGGTCTTCACATCGGGCACGGACGACGTGCCCGGCCTGGCCCGGGACCTGACCGCCGCCTACGGCAGCTCGCCCCGCTTCGTCTACCAGCACGCCCTCCGGGGATTCGCGGCGAACCTCCCGGGACGAGCCGTCTCCGGTCTGGAGGCGCACCCTCAGGTCGCCTACGTCGAGCGGGACCGGGAGCGGCAGATCTTCGCGCAGGACGTGCCGACCGGGATCCGCCGCATCTTCGCCGATGGTAACGGCGGCATCGACATCGACGGTTCCGATGACTACAGGGTGGACGTGGACGTCGCGATCATCGACACGGGGATCGACTTCGAGCACCCGGACCTGAACGTGGTGGGCGGCATCGACTGCTCCGGCGGCGGTCCGTTCGGCGGCTCCTGCTCCGAGGGTGGGGACGACGACCACTATCACGGCACGCACGTGGGCGGTACGGTGGCCGCGATCGACAACGGAACCGGGGTCGTCGGCGTCGCCCCCGGCGCTCGCCTGTGGGCCGTGAAGGTCCTGGACAAGCGCGGATCCGGCTACGCCTCCTGGATCATCGCCGGCATCGACTGGGTGACGGAGAACGCCGAGACGATCGAGGTGGCCAACATGAGCCTCGGCGGCTCGGGCTTCAGTCAGTCCGAATACGACGCGATCCAGGGCGCCGTCGATGCCGGCGTGGCCTTCGCGGTGGCGGCCGGAAACAGCGACGACGACGCCGAGAACTACAGCCCCGCCGCCTTCGACAACGTCCTCACCGTCTCGGCGCTGGCCGACTTCGACGGGGAGCCGGGTGGGCTCGGTGATTCCACCTGCCGGAGTGACGGGGACGACACGCTCGCCGACTTCAGCAACTGGGGCGAGGCGGTCCAGATCACGGCCCCGGGCGTCTGCATCCTCTCCACCTACCCGATCGAGCAGGGTGAGTACGGCACCATCAGCGGCACCTCGATGGCCTCCCCGCACGTGGCTGGCGCGTTGGCGCTTCTCGCCAGCGTCGACAATCCGGGGAACGCGACCGACGTCCACGATCTGTACGACCGGGTGACCGGCGCCGGGAACCTCGATTGGACGGACGACTCGGGGGACGACTCCAAGGAGCCGCTTCTCGACGTGAGCGACGGGGCGCTCTTCGAACCGACCCTCGTGGCCGGCGGTGGGGACGACGGTGGGGACGACGGTGGGGACGACGGAGGCGACGAGAACTCGCCGCCCACGGCGGAGTTCACCGCCGACTGCGCCGACCTCGCCTGCGACTTCGACGGATCGGGCTCGAGCGACTCCGACGGCTCGATCACGGCCTACGAGTGGACGTTCGGGGACGGAGCGACCGGCAGCGGTGAGACGGTGAGCCACACCTACGACGCGGGAGGCACCTACACGGTGACCCTCACGGTGACCGACGACGACGGCGCCACGGACTCCCAGTCCCGGGACGTGACGGTGAGCGAAGCCTCGACCGGTGATTTCTCGCTCACGGCCACGGGCTATAAAGTCAGGGGCCTTCAGAAGGCCGACCTCGAATGGAGCGGGGCCACGTCGACCGACGTGGACATCCGCCGGGATGGGGTGGTCATCGCCACGACCCCCGATGAAGGCGTGTTCACGGACGAAATCGACCAGCGCGGCGGCGGCAGCTACGTCTACGAGGTCTGCGAGGCGGGCACCACGACCACCTGCTCGAACGAGGCGACGGTGACCTTCTGACCTGAACCGACCCCCGCGCCGGGCATGTCCCGGCCGGGCGGCGTTACACGTGGAGCGGCCTCCGGGGATGATTCCCGGGGGCCGTTTCATCATTCCGTGGACGAGAGGACCGACATGCCGACCCGGAAACCCGAGCCGTCCGAGTACGACGCCTTCTACGGCACCTACGTGGACCAGGTCCCGGACGGGCCGATCGTGGAGCGGCTAAATCGAGGGACTGGATCTTCCATTCCCTGACGAGCTGGAAGACCACCGCTGGGAGGACGAGGGGCTCGCCGTCCAGGGTCATCGGCGGCAGCCACACCCGGAGCGGTCCGGAGCCGGGCGCCGGGAGCTCCGCCCCCAGCACGGAGAACGCCTCGCGGGTCCTGTCGTGGAACGTCGTGGTCCGCGTGGAGGAGCTGCCGGCGGGACGGCCCCGTAGCAGGACCCTTTCCGGCGATTCCTTCTCGTCGTGGCCGGTCAGCGTCGACAGGAGCCCTCCCGCTCGGTTCCGGCGGGGCGGCCGGCGGCGGGACGGTCGGTCGGCCAGGTGTGGCCGCGGCGGCGGGTCGGCCGCACATTCGGGGCGGAGCAGCCGTTCCCCCCGACACGGACCACGCCCGTGCGCACACCGCCGAAGATCCTGAGGGAGGCCCGGATCGCACCCGAGGCCGTCTCGTATCACGTCGTGCTGATCGGGGTGTCGATCGGCGTCTTCATCGTGACCATCCCCCTGCTCCTCTTCGTCCTTCCGGCGGTGTGGCTCTACTACCGGCGCTACTTCGCCACCCTCGAAGTCACGCTCACCAGCCGGGAGCTTCAGGTGAACCGCGGGATCTTCGTGCGGGAGGAGAAGAGCATCCCTCTCGAGAAGATCACCGACCTGGCCCTGTTCCAGGGGCCGATCATGCGGCACCTGGGACTCAAGGGGCTCCGGGTGGAGACGGCGGGCCAGAGCGGCTCCGGTACCGGCGCCCTCGTGCGGCTGATCGGGATCGAGAACACGGACGATTTCCGCGACGCCGCGCTCGATCAGCGCGACAAGGTCACCGAGCGGCTGGAGCAGGGAGCGTCGCCCGCAGTGGAGGCGGCGAGGCCCCACCCGTCGGACGTGGAGAAGCTCCTGACGGAGATCCGGGACGTGCTGGTCCGGATGGAGGCCCGGGAGAGACAGCCCGGCTCCTGATCGAAGGGGTGCGTGCGAGCTACTCGGACGGGCGCCCGGCGATCGGGTTCTCCCAGCGGAGCCCATCGAACCGGGCGAAGTCGCCGTCCGTGGAGCAGAGCATGAGACCGTGCTCGATCGCAAGGGCCGCGAGGTGGGCGTCGGGAACGAGGTTCGATCGATTCCCCACCGCCGGGATGAGGCTCCGCATCACCTCGCGGTGCCGCTCCGTGGGCTCGGGCAGCCAGGCGGGGCGGCAGTCGAGCCACTCCTCGACCTGCTCCCAGGCGTCGGCGACCGGCATTGCACGCTCGAAGATCCGGGGGTTCGTGACCAGGCGCACGAAGGCGAGAAGGCTGGGCCACGGGAGCCCGACGCCGGTCACGCCGTTGATCCGCTCGTCGAGCCACTCGCGGGCCGCATCGTGTTGGTCGAAGTCGGCCACACGAGCGTAGACGAGCAGGTTCGCATCGACGAGGATCAACCGAAGTCCTCACCTTCCGCAACGGCGAGCGCCTCCGCGACATCGTCCAGGGACCCCACCCGGCACCCACCGAGGGATGTGGACGGAGTCCGGTACGGATCCGTCTCGGGGGGCGGTTCCTCCATCTCGCGGAGGCCGCGCCGGAGCGCCTCGTTCACGACATCTTTGAGGGTACGGGAGCCCCGCTCACGGGCCCGCTCGAGCAGGGCTGCGACGTCGTCTTCCAGTGTCAGAGTGGTTCTCATACATCAGAACATCGATCCATCGATGTGCCGATGTCAATGCCGGCGCCGATCTACACATGGACAGGTCTCATGCACATTATTAATGTGTATACATGAGCACGCGCATCCACATCGTGGTCGACCGCGAAGAGAAGGCACGGCTCGAGGCGGCTGCCCGGCGAGCCGGCATGTCGCTGTCCGCGTTCCTCCGGGACGCGGCCCGTGCGAAGGTCGAGGAGCTCCGGTCCGCCCCCCTGGAATCCCGGGAGGCGCTGGAGGCGTTCTTCCAGGAGGCGGACGCCCGTGAGTCGGGCCGGGAGCCGGACTGGGAGGAGCACCTGGAGGTGATCGCCAGGTCCCGACGATCGTGATCTTCGTCGACACGAACGTATTCATGTACGCCGTCGGCCGGGAGCACCCCCTCCGCGAGCCGGCCCGCTCCTTCTTCTTCGAGTCCCTCGATTCCAGCGACGTGCTGGCGACGTCGGCGGAGGTCCTCCAGGAGCTCCTCCACGCGTACCTGCCGGTGGAGCGACGCGAGACGCTGGACGCCGCACTGGCGCTGGTGGAGGGCAGGATCCGGGAGATCTGGTCGCTGGAGCCGGAGGACGTACGCCTGGCACGGGCACTCGTGGAGCGGCATCCCACGCTCGGCGCCCGCGACCTGGTCCACCTGGCCTGCTGCGAGCGGAGGGGAGTGGACCGGATCAGGTCCTTCGACCGCAGGCTGGCCGGAGCGTTCGGGGGCTGATCCGCTCCTCACTCGCCGCGCGAGACGAACCGGTCCGCCGTCTGCCGGACCTCCTCCCGGTGCTCCTCGACGAACCACTCCTCGAGCAGCGGGAGATACTCGCGCTGGAATTCCGGCGGCAGCTCGAAGAAGCTCGTCTCGAGACGGCCGCGGCAGCGGCGGGATCCGCACCGGCAGCTCCACGAGCTCCCCCCGTGCGTGTTGACGAGGTAGTCGATCGTGACCTCTTCGCCCGGTGCGATGCGGCGTCGGGCGAGCAGCCGCGTCACGCCCTCCGTCGTGCGCAGGAAGGCGCTCGGGTCGCAGCTGTGGTTGAGGTGCCGCTCGGGCTCGGGCAGGAGGACCGCCCGGCCGCCCGCGAGGTAGGCGACGTGGTCCTCGCGCTCGCCCTCCTCCGGCCGGAGCGGCTCCTCCTCGGTGACCACCCGGGAGGTGTCGAGGCGGAGCACGGTATCCTCCTCGGCGATCCCCCTCGTGGCGAAGAGCCCGCGCCCCTCGATCGGGGAGGGAGCGACGCGAACGCGGACGCCACTACCGGTAGGCATCGGCGGGCTCCGGGCCTGCGGCGGCCTCCGGCGCGGTGTCGGAGACGGGTGCGCAGGCGACCACGAGGACCAGCCCCACCATGGTACGGGCGACGCGCATCAATCCTCCCCGTCGCGCGGTGTGCTCTCTTCCTTCCCCGGCCGCTCCGGAACTCCGCCCGTGCGCTCCACGCGCTCCACGCGCTCCGCCTGCTCCGCCGGGCGCTCCATCGTAGGCGCGCGGTCGTACGCCTCCGAGCCGCCCGGGGGGATGCTCAGGTACTCCCAGGACCCGCCACGGAGGAGCTTCGCGAGGTAGACGATCTGCCCCACGTGGTACGCGGTGTGGGCGAGGGAGCGGTGCAGCGCCTCGATCACGCGCAGCTCCGCTCCCCGGATCGTGACGATCCGGCCGAGGTCGCTCCCGGCGAGGTGATCCAGCGCGCCGAAGAGCCGATCCCACCCCTCGTCCCACTTCTCGAGCAGCTCCTCCCGGCTCACCTGCCGCGGTGCGAACTCCTCCTCCCGCTCCCGCCACGGCTTCTCGCCGTCGGAGGTGAGGAAGTCGGTGAAGCGCGAGGTCAGATTCCCGGAGACGTGCCAGACGAGAGTGGAGACGGAGCTCCCGTTCCCTTCCGGGGCGCGGCCCAGATCCTCGTCGGCGAGCTGTGCGATCGCTCCCTCCGCGAGGGCCTTGTAGCGGCCGTACTCGGAGCGGACGGAATCGATGGTCGGTCCAGCCACCCTCACCTCCGGCCGTGTGTCCGCGGTCTTCCGGCGCCCCGGTCTCCGAATCGGGGAAGATGCGGCGGCGCGACTCCTCGACGCCAGGTGACGTGCCCCATCCTTGGGCGTCCTGCACCAGGATGCAGCACCCGCGGCGCCCCCGGACCGCCCGATCCGGGAGGCGGCGGAGCGCCTCGATCCGGCGGAAGGCCAGGCGCCACGCGGAGAACCCGCCCTTCACGGCTCGGACCGCGTAGCTGGATTCGATCGTGCAGATAGGGGTGGGCGAACCGAAGTCGGGCGTGGACCCCGGGAGCACGCTCCCGCCGGCGATCCTCGCCCTCCCCCTCACGTACCCGGAGGTCTTCCGTGCAGCGCCTACTCGTCGCGTTGTTGTTCCTCTCCGTCGGGCTCACCGCGTGTGACGACGTCACACCGGTGGACCCCGGCCCCGAGCTCCTCACGGCTTCGCAGGACGCCGCCGTCGGCCAGGCCGTCGACGGACAGTGGATCGTCGTCTTCGACGACGGCGTCGCGGACCCGGCCGGACTGGCCCGCTCGCTCGTCGAGGCCCACGACGGCCAGCTCCGCTTCACCTTCACGAGCGCCCTGAAGGGCTTCTCGGCCACCCTCTCGGACCAGGCCGCGACGGCGCTCCAGGCCAACCCGAACGTGTCCTACGTCGAGCCCAACCGGCTCGGCGGGATCGTGGCCACCGAGACGCAGTCCGACGCGACCTGGGGGCTGGACCGGGTCGACCAGCGGGACCTGCCGCTGAGCGGAGACTACACCTTCGAGGAGACCGGCACGGGCGTGACCGCCTACGTCCTCGACACCGGCGTGCGGGACTCGCACTCCGACTTCGGGGGCCGGGCCAGCTTCATTCCCAACGGGAACGACGGCGACTTCGTCGACGACGGTCACGGAAGCGCCGAGGACTGCCACGGCCACGGCACGCACGTCGCCGGCACCATCGGCGGCACCGTCTGGGGCGTCGCGAAGGACGTGCCCGTCGTCGCGGGCCGGGTGGTCAACTGCTCGGGCTCGGGCACGGTCGACATGGCCATCGCCGGCGTGGACTGGATCACGGGCAACGGCAACCAGCCCTCCGTGGTCAACATGAGCCTCGGCTACGGCGACGTGCAGTCGCTGCGTGACGCGGTGGAGAACTCGATCGCCGCGGGCGTGAACTACTCCGTGGCCGCGGGCAACGGAAACTTCGCGGGCATCCCCCAGGACGCCTGCAGCGAGAGCCCCGCCGGAGCGCCGAACGCGAACACGATCGGCGCCACCAGTGAGAACGACTCGGAGGCCTCCTTCTCCAACTACGGCACGTGCGTCGACGTGCTGGCCCCCGGCGTCTCGGTGACGTCGGCGTGGATCGGCTCCGACGACGACACGAACACCATCAGCGGCACCTCGATGGCGACCCCGCACGTCGCGGGCGTGATCGCGCTCTACCTCGAGGAGAACCCGGGCGCTTCGCCCGCGCAGGTGTCGCAGGCGCTGAAGGACAACGCCACGGCGGACGTCATCGCCCTGCACAGCAGGAGTCAGAGCAACGACACGCCGAACCTGCTCCTCTACATGGCGTTCCTGAACGGGGACGGCGGTGGTGACGACGGCGGCACGGAGAACTCGCCGCCGACGGCGTCGTTCACCGCGGGCTGCACCGACCTGGCCTGCGACTTCGACGGCTCGGGCTCCTCGGACAGCGACGGCTCGATCGCGAGCTACGACTGGACGTTCGGAGACGGGAGCGGCGGAAGCGGCCAGACGGTGAGCCACACCTACGCCGAGGGCGGCACCTACACGGTGACCCTCACGGTGACGGACGACGAGGGCGCCACCGATTCCAGCTCCCAGGACGTGACGGTCGACGAGCCCGCCTCGGGCGACATCACCCTGAGCGCCACCGCCCGCAAGGAGAGGGGCCTGCAGAAGGCCGACCTCACCTGGAGCGGCGCCACGTCGACCGACGTGGACGTCTACCGGGACGGAGCGCTGGTCGCCACGACCGCCAACGACGGCGCGTTCACCGACCACATCGACCAGCGTGGCGGCGGCAGCTACGTCTACCAGGTGTGCGAGGCCGGCACGACGACGTGCTCGAACGAGGCGACGGTGACCTTCTGACCTGAACCGACCCCCGCGCCGGGCGTGTCCCGGCCGGGCGGCGTTGCACATGGAGCGGCCTCCGGGAATGATTTCCGGGGGCCGTTTTCATCATCCCACGGGACGAGAGGACCGAGATGCCGACCCGGCGACCACAGCCCTCCGAGTACGACGCCTTCTACGGCACCTACGTCGACCAGGTGCCGGACGGGCCGATCCTGGAGCGGCTGGAGGGCGAGATCGCGCGGACCGCCGCGCTGCTCCGCACGGTGTCGCCCGAGCGGGAGCGGCACCGCTACGCGCCGGACCGCTGGTCGGTGCGCGAGGTGGTGGGGCACGTGATCGACTCGGAGCGGGTGTTCGGATTCCGGGCGCTCCACATCGGCCGCGGCGATCCGGCCGCGCTCCCGGGAATGGACCAGGAGGCGTGGGCCGGCGGCGCCGGCTACGAGGCCCGGCCGCTTCCCGGCCTGGTCGACGAGCTGGTCGCCGTCCGGAAGGGTCACGTGGCCATGCTCCGGGGGATGCCGGAGGAGGCGTGGGAGCGGAGCGGGATCGCCTCGGGCGTCCCGTTCACGGTGCGCGCGCTGGCGTGGATCCTGGCGGGACACGAGCTCCACCACCGGCGGGTGCTCGAGGAGCGGTACCTGTAGAAGGCCCGGCTCCTCGGGCGGCGGTCCGGGTACGCGATCCCCCATGGCCTATACGATCACCGACCTCCTCGGACTCCTCGATCTCGAGCCCCTCGAGCAGAACCTCTACCGGGGGCGGAACCGCGACATCGGCACCGGCCGCCTGTACGGGGGGCAGGTGCTGGCGCAGTCGCTGGTGGCGGCGCGGCGGACGGTCGACGCGGAGCGCTCCTGCCACTCGCTCCACGGCTACTTCATCCTGGCGGGCGACCTCTCGGTGCCCGTGGTCTACACGGTGGACCGCCTCCGCGACGGCCGGAGCTTCACGACCCGCCGCGCCACGGCGATCCAGCACGGCCGGGCCATCTTCAACATGAGCGCCTCGTTCCACCGCGCGGAGACGGGCCCCGAGCACCAGACCGCCATGCCCGACGCGCCCCCGCCCGAGGAGCTCCGCCCCGAGCTCGACCTGCTCCGCGAGCGCGCCGCCGAGATCCCGGAGCCGCTCCGCGACACGCTCACGCAGGACCGGCCGCTGGACATCCGGCCGGTGGATCCGGGCGACCCGTTCGACCCGGAGCCCGGCAAGCCGGAGCGCTGCCACTGGATCCGGGCGGTGGGCGCGCTCGGAGACGACCCGCTGCAGCACCAGGCGGTGCTCGCCTACGCCTCGGACTACGGCCTCCTGGCCCCGGCGCTCCGACCGCACGGCCTGTCCTTCCGTGCACCGGACGTGATGGTCGCGAGCCTCGACCACGCGATCTGGTTCCACCGCCCCTTCCGCATGGACGAGTGGCTCCTCTACCGTGCCGAGAGCCCGGCGGGGGCCGGAGCCCGCGGATTCGCGCGCGGCTCGTTCTGGAGCCGGGACGGCGTGCTGGTGGCGTCCACGGCGCAGGAGGGGCTGATGCGGGTGCGGCGGGAAGAGGGCGGGCAGACGCGCGAGTAGGGCCCGGGTGCCCCCCTCACTCCGCGGCGATCCGGACGGTCGGAGGCGGCTGTCTCACCCGCGCGTGGAGGCGCGCTCACGGAGCTCGAGGACGAGGCCGCCCCACCGGGGCACGATCCAGTTGTAGATCCAGGCCACCAGCACGCCCACGAGGAAGCCGAGGACCCCCTGGATCACGGGCAGCATGACCACCGCCGCCGCGCCGAAGATCCACTCGCCCAGCATCCCTCCCATGCCGTCCATCATCCCACCCATCCCGCCCATCCCGTCCATGCCCCCCATGCCGTCCATCATCGAGCCGGCGGTGGCGCCGAAGAGGACCATCAGCGTGACGAAGGCGCCGAAGATCAGACCGAGGGCGGCGTAGACGAGGCCCACCACCTTGCCGGTCGAGAGGACGTCGAGCCGGGTGATTTCCATGGGGGATCTCCGTCTGTTTGGAGAGTCGGGTCGGCGCTACGCTACGCCCGGGGCCGCGCGTCGAGGCCGAAGGTCTGCTCGACCGCGTCGTACCAGGCGTCGTCGTCGGCCTCGCCCCACCATGCCATCCACTCCTCGTCGGTGAGCGAGGCGCGCCAGCGGATGAAGGGCTCGGCGTCCGGGCCCACCGAATGGCGCAGGGTGCGGGTGCCGCCCTCGACGATGTCGACGATGGCCTCGGCCACGACCGAAGGGGCCACGGGGGCCTGGAGCGAGGCCGCGAACATGTTGGACAGCCTGGCCGGCTGCGGGTAGAGCGACTCGGCCGTGTCGGCCACGGCCCGGGCCATCGCGGTATCGATGATGCCGGGCTCCACGATGGCCACCCGGATCCCGAACTGCATCCCCTCCTGTGCCAGCACCTCGCTCATGGCCTCGAGCGCCGCCTTCGATGCGGCGTAGGGTCCGAGCGGAGAGGACCAGATGCGTCCGGAGACGGAGGAGACGTTCACGATGCACCCCGACCCCCGGCTCCGCATGGACGGCATCACCGACTGGATGCAGCGCACCGCGCCGAAGTAGTTCGTCTCCATCACGCCGCGGATCTCCGAGAGATCCATCTCCTCGAAGGTGCCGTGCGGCGCCGATCCGGCGTTGTTCACGAGCGTGTCGACGGGCCCGTGGGCGTCCAGGATCCGCTCCACCCCCTCCCGCACCGACTCGTCCGAGTCGACGTCCATCGCCGAGACGTGGATCGGCAGCCCCTCCTCCTCGGCGGTGCGGGCCAGCCCGGGCGCGCGCTCCGGACTCCGCATGGTCGCGAAGACGGTATGCCCCGCCCGGGCCAGGGCCAGGCACGTCTCGAATCCGATTCCCCTGCTGCTTCCCGTGACGAGTGCGGACGGCATCTTCTCTCCGTGGGTGGGTGAGCGACCTGCGGGACGACCTACGCCGGGACCGACACCTCGCTGATCTGGAGCACCGGCTGGACGGTGGTGAAGTTCGGGACGTCGCCGAGGATCTCCTCGCCGTGGGCTTCGAAGGCCGCCTGGAAGTCCTCCAGCGTGTCGAAGTAGAGGTAGCCGCACGCGAGGAAGGGCGCGGGCGAGCCTCCGCCGCCGCCCACGCCGCGGTCGATCTCGCTACGCCGGAGCCAGCGGGCCAGGAGACCCGTCACCAGCTCCCGGTGCGTGCCCTCGTAGTACTCGTGGTCGAAGGTGGCTCCGCCCTCGGCGGGGTAGTCCGCGCTGACCCGGATCATGGACCCTCCTCGAATGTCGTCTGGCGCCCCGCCGGCTCGACGGTCGGCGGATGCCCGTACCACGTGGACCGGTGAATCTTCCACCCGCCGGGCTCGCTCCGCCAGGGCGACGTGCCGGCATGCGCGATCGGGATCGGATGGCCCGGCTCGCCGGAAGCCCTCATCCCGGGCCTTCCACCGTCCGGAGGATGCGCTCCACCTGTGTGAGGTGCACCAGGTCGTGGCCGGCGTAGAGTCGGACCATGTGCTCGAGGCTCTCCTCGCCCCGCTCCCGGTGGAGGCCGACGCGCCGGAGATCTCCGGGAGATGCCCGCTCGAGCAGCCCCAGGTGGCCCCGTCGGAGGGCGCCGAACTCCTCCAGCGACTGCCCCGGATCGGTGTGCCGGTAGCCGAGGCGCTCCGCCCAGGCGTCCTGGTCGTAGCCGGTGAGCGGGGGCCGCTCCTCGGCGAGCACCATCCGGAGCCGCCATCCCCACACGATCTCGGAGTCGGCCAGATGGCGGAGCACCTCGCGCACCGACCACTTCCCCTCCGCCTCCGGGATGGAGAGAAGCCGCTCCGTGACCGGGGCGATGGCGTCCGTCAGTGCGGCGTGGGTGGCTGCGAGCACCGGGAGCGGGTCGCGGTCGCCCAGGACCTCGAGGACCCCGCGGACGTAGGCGTCAGCCTCCGCCGTGGACCGCGAGGCGGGGTTGGTGAAGTCGGACATGGTTCGTCACCTCTCGAACGAGGAAGGGGCCCGGCCGCCGTCGACCGGACCCCTCGCCTCACCTTCTCCGGGGGGCGAGCCCGCCTCGGCTCTCCCCGGCGCCGTACCCCCTCCGCTCAGAACGCGCTCACCCGGTTCTCGGCGAGGATCCGGTTCAGGTCGAAGCGGATGGTGACCTCGGTCGTCGTCAGGTTCCCGTCCTCGTCGTAGGGGCTCTTCGGATCGAAGAGGTCCATCTGCTCGTCGGACGGGATGTACGCGGGCACCACCACGACCGTGCCCGGATCGCCCTCCGCGATGGTGGGGTTCGCGTCGATCTCGCGCAGCATGATCGGCAGGCGGATCCCCAGGTCCGACATCCGTCGGCCCTCCAGCATGAGGACCTCCTGGCGTGCCAGGTGGAAGGCGTGCCAGATCTCGTCCGGATCGGTGAGCGCCGACACGCTGTCCGCGTCGAGCGACGTGCCGGAGATGGTCGGCACCGGGATCTCGGCGTTCGGGCGGTCCACCACGAGCCCCGCCCGGAACGGGCTGTCCGGATCGGCGCGGACCACGATCTCCGAGTCCCGCGGACGGGGCGTCAGGTCGTCGTTGAAGCGGGGGTCGTCGTCCACGAAGGAGGTGACGCCGCGGCTGTCCGCCAGCCGGACGGCGTCGGCGATGTGGTCCGCGGCGGCGGCCATGTCCGACCGCGAAAGCGCCTCCTCGGCCAGGATCAGATGCATCTCCTCCGCCTTGGCGATCGCGACGGCGGCCTCGAAGCTCAGGTACTTGGGATCGAGGAAGTCGAGTCGGGGCAGCGGCTGCATCTCCTTGATCGCGCGGTTCACGAGGAAGATGTAGGGACCGTTGCTGACGCTGCTCCCGTCGAAGCCCTGCTGGAAGGCGAAGGAGGGATCCGCTCCGAGCAGGTCGGAGGCGTGCTGGGTGGCGGCCGCCGCGTTGCCGAGCGACCGGTGCGCCCTGGCGAGCCCTGCCACCGAGGCCAGGGCGAAGTCACCCGAGCCCGCCAGCGTCAGCGAGGCCTCGAAGTCGTCGACCGCCATCCCGACGAGATCGGACGCCGGCACCGCCGGCCCGTCCTCCTCTATGGGGGCGTGCGTGAAGTTCTCGCCCAGCATCAGGAAGGCCATGGCCCGGTAGAAGTGGGCCTCGGCCAGGTCGGAGTCGGTGGCCGTCTCGTCGCCCGGGGCGACGTCGTCGAGGATGAAGTCTCCGATCGCCCGCAGCTCCTGCATGTTCCAGTAGATCCCCTGCGTGGCGCTGGTGGCGTTGACGAGGTCCGGGATGATGTCCCTCGGGTCGTCGAGCGACCGGTCGAGACCGGTGCCGTGGATCGAGTAGTTGTCGCTCACCACCTCGGAGATCACGGCCTGCGAGCCGATCATGCGGGCGAACTGCACCCTCGCTCCCGGCAGGAGGGCCTGCACCGGCCGGTCGGCCGCCGCGAGGTCCTCGTCCGTCGTCCGCGGATTCTCCACCTCCGTCGGGTCGAGCAGGTCGCAGCCGGCGGCGCCGGCGACGAGGAGGAGGGACAGGAGAAGCGGGAAGGCCCGCCGTCCCCGCGCCCGGCTCATGTGGTCTCTCGTGTTTCTCATCGTAGGGTCTCCCTCGCTGTGGCCGACCAGGACATTCGTCTCGGTTCTCATCAGAAGACGAGCTCCACGCCGAAGCGGAAGGCGCGCGGCGGGGAGATGGTGATGCTGTTCTCACCGCCCAGGCGGAGCCCGCCGCCCATCACGCCCGAGAGCTCGGGGTCGATCATCGCGGTCTCGGACCAGATCGCCACGTTCCGGACGCTGCCGTAGATCGCGCCGCGGTCCGCGCCGAGCCGCCCCGCCAGCATCTCCGGCAGCGTGTAGCGGGCCGAGATCTCGCGCAGCTTCACGTAGTCGCCGCTCACGAGGAACGCGGAGCGTGCCTCGCCCTCGCTGAAGGGGCCGATCTCGTTGCCGTCCAGATCGTGGCGGATCGGGAACTCGAAGCCCGGCTCCTGGATCTCCCGCCGGAAGATCCCGTTGAAGGTGGCCCACACCGAGCCCCAGTCGAACACCTCGTGGCCGCCGGCCCAGTCGGCGAGCGCCGAGAGCTGGAGGGCGTCCCAGAGGATGACCCGGCTCGAGAAGCTCCCGCTCCTCGTCGGCATCGGGCTCGAGCCGCTGTAGCGGCGCTGGAAGCCGTCGAGGTGACCGTCGTCGTTCGTGTCGACGGGCGTGTTCACGAACCACGCACCCACCGGATGCCCCTCGGCGATGTGCTGCTGGGCCCGCGCGCCGGGCAGGAAGAAGGGTGCGGCGCCGCCCATGTCCGTGATCTCGTTGTCGACGGTCTGGAAGCTGGCTCCGACGTGCCACGCGAGGTTCGGGCGGTTCAGCACGTGGAGGTTCACGTCCACCTCGACGCCGCGGTTCTCGATGGTTCCCACGTTGCGGATCTGCGTACCCTGTCCCGTGACGGGCTGCTCGGGCACGAAGAAGAGGGCGTCCTCCGTCTCGGCGTCGTAGTAGTTGAAGTCGATCCCGAGACGGTTGTTGAAGAAGGCCGCCTCGAAGCCGGCCTCGAAGGTCTTCGTCACCTCGGGCCGGAGATCCGGGTTTCCGGGGTTGTCGAAGCGCGGGGCGCTCTCGCCCCGGAAGGACACGGCGTCGAAGGTGCGGTCGCGCAGGAAGGGCGGCGGGAACTTGCCCGTCTCGCCGTACGCGGCCCGCAGGCGGAACTCGTCCACCCAGCGGCCGAGGCGGTCGTCGAAGAACCGCTCGTCCGAGACGTTGTAGGCGATCCCGCCCTTCGGGTACGCCTCGAAATCGACGTCGTCACCGAAGCTCGTGCCGCCGTCGATCCGCACACCGGCGTTCAGGACGAGCCGGTCCCAGAGCCGGACCCGCTCGTCCACGAAGACCCCTCCGGTGAAGACCTGCTGGTTCGACTCCGAGGCCACCACGTCGGCGGCCTCGCCGAAGTCCTTCGAGCCCGGAAGCGCGAAGCCCCGGCCGAAGGCGCTGACGATGCTCACGTCCTCGCGGAAGCCCTGCACGCCGATGCTCAGGTTCGACCGGACGGGCCCGGTGTTCGGGTAGGAGAGGGTCACGGCCCCGTCCAGGCTCACCGAGTTGAAGTCGCGCTGGAAGCGCTGGAGGGCGCCCTCGCTGTTGCCCGGGAAGAAGCCCAGCGGCTCGAAGATCCGCTGCTGGTTGCCCCGGTGGTCGACGCCTCCCGTGAGGCGCGCGCTCAGCAGATCCGAGTGCTCGTACTGGACCCCCGCGCTGAACTGGAACCGGTCCACCGATTCCGTGATGTCCGGCATGAGGAAGATGTCCAGGGCGTCCTGGAGGTTGTTCTGGCCGGTGAAGAACATCACGTCGCCCACCTCGAGCGCCGTGATCGGGTCCGCGATCGCGATCGAGTTGAACAGGCGGTTGAAGTCGGTGCGGGTGTAGGACCCGGTGAAGTGCGTGCGGACGCGGTCCGAGAGCTGGGCCTCGAGACCACCCCGGAGGTTGTAGATCTCCTGATCGTTCTTCGGCTGGACCCCGTCGGACTGCTGGACCCGGCCGCTCACCGAGTAGGTGGAGTTGTCGGTCCCTCCGCTCACGCCCACGTTGTACGACTGGAAGTGGCCGTTGTCGAAGAAGTTCCTCTCGACGAAGTCGCCCGGGGCGCTGCCCGACTCGACCAGATCCGGGTAGATGTGGCGCGCGTCCAGCAGGTACTTGAGCTCGGGCGTGTCCATCCCCTGCTCGACCCGGGCGGTGATGCGGGGGGCGCCCGGCTGGCCGCGCTTGGTGAAGATCTGGATGACCCCGGTCGCGGCGTCCGAGCCGTACAGCGTGCTCGCCGCCCCTCCGCGGGTGATCTCGATCCGCTCGATGTCGCTCGTGAGCAGCTCGGTCAGGGCCGAGGTCTGCTCGCCGCCCGTGTCGCCGGCCGTGGACTGCGAGTTGTCCACTCGCACGCCGTCCACGTAGATGACGGGCGTCTGCGCGCCGAAGACGCTGGAGACGCCGCGGAAGTTGATCAGCGAGGACGTGCCCGGCTGCGCCGAGACCGCGTTCACGGTGGCGCCCGCGACCCGTCCCTGGAGAAGCTGGTCGAGCGTCTGCACCGGCGCCTGCTCGATCACGTCGCCGCTGAGCACGGCGACCGAGGTGGAGAGCTCACGGCGCTCCGTCGCCTGCCCCACGCCGGTCACGATGATCTCGTCCATCGCGAGAGCGGAGATCTGGAGCTCGAGCTCCACGGTCGCCGTCCCCCCGGCGGGCACGTCGACGGTGCGCTCGACGACCCCGTAGCCGAGCATCTGCAGCCGGAGCGTCTGCTCTCCGGCCGGCACGCGGGAGATCTGGAAGCGTCCGCGATCGTCGGTCAGCGTCCCGAGGCGGGTGCCGACGACCGTGATCTGGACCTCCGAGAGCGGACGCAGGGCGTCGGCGTCGACCACCGTGCCCTGCACCGTCCCCGTCTCCTGTGCCGAGACCGTCCCGGCCAGACCGAACACCAGTGCCGCGGCCAGGCCGACCGCCGACACTCTCCTCTTCGGACGTGAAGTGGAATGCATGATCCGGATCCTCCGTTGCGGGGGGTGTGCCCTTCCAGTGATAGGTAAGGGCTCCGCGGAAGTGCAAGCAAAACGTTCTGGAGACGACGGGCCGGAGAGTTCCCTTCGGATCGATCGGACGGGAGCGGACCCGGCCCGGGCGAGCCGGTCACGGCGAGCACCACAGAGGAGAGCGGATGCCGGATCCACACCCCAGGAACGCCTCGCGGCCCGGGCCGTGACGCGGCTGCTCGCGGCGGCCGATGCCGTGAGCCGCTCCCTCGAGCGCACGTTCGCGCCCTTCGACCACACAGGCCGGCAGTACAACGTGCTGCGGATCCTCCGCGGCGCCGGCGATCCCCTTCCCACCATGGAGCTCGCCGAGCGTGCCGTCCCGCTCCGCCCGCAAGCTGAGCGAGCTCCGGGTCGGTCTGGCCGAGGAGCTCTACACCGGCTTCGGCCGGGGCGACGACGAGGAGAAGCGGGGGCCGGTGGGCCGGAAGGACGTGGCCCGCTACGTGAGCCTTCTCACCTCGGATCCGGGAGATGGCGTGCGGGGCCGCACGATCCATCTGGATTCGCTCGAGCCGCTGGGCGAGATGGAGGGGTGAGCAGCCCCTCGGCCAGCCGGGGAAGGACCTCTCCGATCCGCCCCTCCACCTTCGCGGCCGCGACCTCGTCCGCGCGGGTGGGACCGATGTTCACCACTCCGATCGGGACGCCCTCCTTCGCGGCGCGCTGTGTGAAGCGCCGGCCCGAGAAGACGGAGAGGGAGGAGCCGACGACGAGGAGCGCGTCGGCCTCCCCGAAGAGCCGCCACGCCTCCTCCACCCGCGGCTTCGGCACGTTCTCGCCGAAGAAGACCACGTCGGGCTTGAGCACGCCCTCGCACTCCGTGCAGCCGGGCACCCGGAACCCCTCCGCCGCGGAGTCGGGCAGCGCCGCGTCGCCGTCCGGCGTCGCCTCGACCCCCCGCCCCGCCCGGGTGCGGCGGGCGAGGGACGTCCACTCCGGGTTGAGGGCCAGGAGCCGCTCCTGGACCCGGTCCCGGCGGATCCGCACGCCGCACTCCAGGCAGCGGACGAAGGCGAGCCGGCCGTGGAGATCCACCGTCCGGCGGCTCCCGGCCGCCCGGTGGAGCCCGTCGACGTTCTGCGTGATGACGCCCACCAGGACGCCTTCCCGTTCGAGGCGGGCCAGGGCGCGGTGGCCGGCGTTCGGCCGGGCGTCGGCCACCCGCGGCCAGCCGACCGTGCTCCGCGCCCAGTATCGGGTCCGGATCTCCGGCCGCTCGACGAAGGCGCGGTAGCGGACGGGCTCGGGCACGCGGAGCCGCCCCTCGGGGCCCCGGTAGTCGGGAATGCCGGACTCGGTGCTGCAGCCGGCGCCGGTGAGCGCCACGATGCGCCGGCCTCGGAGAAGGTCGAGGAGGGAGCCGAGCTCGATCGACGTGATGATGCGACCTCCTGATCGACGGGGCTCCGGTCATACCCTGATCGCGCGCCGGGTTCTCCGAGCCGCAGGTCCGCCGGGCCGCGCTCGCGCGTTTCCTCTTGCGCCCTCCCGCCCGTCGCGATGACTCTCGGAGTGGGTACCTTCCGCGCCCTCACCCGCCGACCTCTCCCACCGCGGCCGCCCCATGAAGATCGAGAACCACCGCCTCCTGGACGACGACGGCGCCCCCCTGCCCTTCGTCGAGAGCCCGAACGTCAGCGGGGGCGATCTGCGCCCGAAGTACCTCGTGATCCACTACACGGCCGGCCGGAGCGCGGAGGAGTCCGTGAGCTGGCTCACCGACGAGCGGGCCGGCGCCTCGGCGCACCTGGTGATCGGACGGGACGGGAGCGTCACGCAGCTCGTGCCCTTCGACCGGGTGGCGTGGCACGCCGGCCGGAGCAAGTGGGAGGGCGTCGTCGGCCTCAACCGCCACTCCATCGGCATCGAGCTGGACAACGCGGGGCGGCTCACCCGCCAGGGCGGGAAGTGGCGCGCCTGGTTCGGCGCCTCGTACCCGGACGACGAGGTGATGGAGGCCGTCCACGAGCACGAGGACCGGCCCGCCGGGTGGCACGTCTACACGGAGAAGCAGCTCGATTCGCTGCTCGAGGTGTCGCTCCAGATCGTGAAGGCCTACGAGCTCGCCGACGTCGTGGGCCACGAGGACATCTCGCCCGGACGGAAGACCGACCCCGGCCCCGCCTTCCCCATGTCCAGCTTCCGGGCCCGCCTCTTCGGCAGGACCGAGGACGAGCCGGTGCTGTACGAGACCACGGTCACGCTGAACATCCGGGAGGGCGCGGGAACGTCGCACCCGAAGCTCGCGGTGAGCCCCCTTCCCCGGGGCGCCCATATGCAGGTGCTCCAGAAGAGCGGGAGCTGGCGGCTGGTGGACGTGGAGGAAGAGGTGGGCGGAGAGCACGACGTGCAGGGGTGGGTGCACGGCGGCTTCGTCCGGCGGGTGGAGTAGGGTTCAGACCGTGCCGCCACCGCCGCGGGCCGCGCGCCCCGGGCCGGGCCGGCGGCGCAGGCGGCGCTCAGACCGCGACGGGTACGGAGCCGCCGCGCAGCAGGTAGGTCCGCACCTGCCCCCGACCGGGCAGGTCGGTGACTCCCCGCCCCTCGAATCCGAAGCGGTCCTTCAGGATCCGGTGAACGGCCGCCGAGGCGTGGACCTGCCCCACCTCCGCCTGCGCCTCGAGCAGGCGCGCGAGATCCACGGCGTCGCCCCAGACGTGATAGATCAGGCGCTCGCCGGCGATCACCGCGGCGGCGGCTGAGCCGGTGTGGAGGCCGAAGCGGAGGTGGACGGGCTCGCCGTCCGGGCTTTCCGCGCGGGCCGTCTCGACGATCCGGAGGGCGGCGGCCGCCAGCCGCTCCGCGTGGTCCGGGACCGGTACGGGAAGGCCCGCGACCAGGAGCACGGCCGAGCCCTCCACGACGAGCGTCTCCAGCCCCTGCCGCTCGGCTTCGGCCTCGAAGGTGGAGAGCAGCCATCCGAGCGTCGCGACGCGCTCTGCGGGGTCCACGAGCGAACCGCCGCGGACCGCCCGGCCGAGGTTGCACCAGAGGGCGCTCACCTCGGTGGACCGGTCCGCGATCTCGGTCTCGCCGCCGCTCAGGCGCTCGGCGACCGAGGGCGGGAAGAGGCTCCGGAGCAGCCGCTCCGTGGCGGCGTCGGCCTCCTCGGCCCCCGCGCGGTAGAGCTCCTCCCTCTCGCGCAGACGCCGCACCTCCAGCGAGGCGCCGATGCGCACGTCCACGATGGCGGGGTGGATCGGCTTGACCAGGTAGTCCGCCGCCCCGATCTCGATGCAGCGGATCGCGCCGTCGATCTCGTCGAGCGAGGACATCATGATGACCGGAAGGTCCCGGAGCGCGGGCTGCGCCTTGATGCGGCGCAGGGTCTCGATGCCGTCCATCTCCGGCATGATTACGTCGAGAAGCACGAGGTCCACCGGCTGTTCGTTCAGGACCTCGAGGGCCTCGCGCCCGTGCTCTGCCGTCGCGACCTGATAGCCTTTCCGGGCCAGCTGCCGGGAGACGACGTCGCGGTTCATCGCGTTGTCGTCCACCACCAGGAGCGCTCCCTGCCGGTCTCCGGCACCGGCGTCCGCGCCCCGCGGGCGGATCTTCGCCAGCACGCCCGCGGCCAGGACCGAGGCGCGAGAGAGCTTCGGCCCCGGCACGGCTTCTCCGGCCGCCACCGTGGCGAGCTGGACGATGTCGTCGCTCAGCTCGAGCAGCCGGAGCCCGGCGGCCCGGATCCGCTCCAGGTCCGGCACGAGCCACGCGGTCGGCCCTTCGCGGCACCCCTCGACGAGCATCTCCGCGTAGCCGATGACCGCCGTGACGGGGTCGCGCAGGTCGGCCCGGATGCGGGCGTCGTAGCCCTCCAGGTCGGTCCGGTCCTGTCGGTCCGGACCGAGGATCTGCTCCACGAGCTGGAGCAGCTGCCGGCCCGCCACCCGGATCTTCTCCAGATCCGATGCGACCGCGTCGTCGCCCGCCTCGGCGGCGTCCTCGAGCAGCATCTCGCTGTAGCCGATGATCGCGTTGATCGGCGTCTTGAGCTCGTGGCGCACGTGGGCGAGGCTGATCCGCCGCACGCGCTCCGGATCGGGCGGCGCGGCCGGCCCGGCTTCCGGCTCCGGCTCGGGCTCGGCGGCCGGCTCACTCCTGCGGGGCATCGGAGGCGGGGGCGTGGCCCGCCGGAGCCCCGAGCGGAGCCGGCTCCCGGCCGGCGCGTACGCCATCGCCGCGCCCCCGTCCGGGCGCGGTGGTCCGGCCGGGTCCGCCGGACGCGCCTCCGTGCGGAGCACCCCGGCGGGACCGAGGTCGAAGATCCACGCGAGGACCACCACCATCGGGAAGCCCAGCAGCAGAAGAATGATGAGCGCCTGGTGGACCACGTCGGGAAGCTCGAGCGCCTCGACCAGGGCCTCGCCCACCTCGATCATGACGAGCGAGAGCGCGACGTACGCCACCACCGCCGAGTAGAGCTTCCGGCGCTTGAGCTCCTTGAAGAAGTCCGCGGCGCCCCTGACGAACGGCGGCATCGTCAGCGGCGGTCGTGAGAGGGGGCGTTCGACGTCATCTAGCGCTGCGCCCGCGCCAGGGCGTCGCGACGGACGACCGCAAGCTCGGGAGTGTTGAAGTTGTTGGTGGCCAGCTCGCGGTAGATCGCGTCCGCCTCGTCCCGCCGCCCGGCCCCCTCGAGGGCGAGCGCGCGCTGGTAGCGGAGGTACTCGTTGTTCGGGTCGGTCCGCTCCAGGTGCCCGACCGCCTCGGCGTAGCGTCCGTCGCCGAGGGCGGAGAGGCCGAGGAGCGCGTGGACCGGACGGTCCTTCGTGGGGTCGCGGTCGTTCTCGAGGAGGGTCCGGATCCGCGCGGCGGCGGTCCGCGCCGCCGCATGGTCGCCCGCGGTCGTCGCGAGCACCCCTTCCCAGAGCGTGATCTCCGCCTCCTGGGAGCGCCGGAACTCCTCCGTCCCCACCTCGTCCGCCCGGGCGCGGAGCAGGGCGTTCCTGCGCTCCACGGCGGTCCGCGCCGCGTCGAGCTGGCCGCTGCCGATGGCCACGATCGCCTGATACGTCAGGAGCTGGATTCTCGCGCCCTCGAGGTCGGCGAGCCCCATGCGCTCGAGGCGTCCGTCGAGCTCGGTGAGCTCGGCGATGGTGGCGGGGTGGTCGCCCGCGTAGCTGCTCACGAGCGCCCGGTAGAGGAGCGGCAGCGCCGCGTTCGCCCGCTGGAGCTCGGAGGAGGCGTCGTAGTCGGCGCGGGCCTCGTCCCAGCGCCCGGAGAAGGTGTGGGCGTGGCCGCGCTGGAGCAGCACGCCGGCGTCGGTCGGGTCGAGCTCCGCGGCGCGGGTGTAGGAGGCGGCCGCCTCGTCGAGCCGTCCGTGCGCACGGTGGAGGTCGCCCGCGAGGTCGTGCGGGGCGCTCCGGTCCGGCTCGAGCTCCAGCGCCCGGTGCACGTGGACCTCGGCCCGCTCCCAGTCCACGGGCTCGAATATCAGGTACGAGTTCGCGAGCCACAGGTGACCGAAGATGAAGTCGGGCGCGATCTCCACGGCGCGGGCCACGGTGCGACGCGATTCCTCCTCCTGACCCGCGCGCGTCTGGATCCACGCGAGCTGCATCCACGCCCGCGGGTTCGACGCCGCCAACTCGGTCAGCCGCCGCGCCAGCGCATCCGCCTCTTCGACGTCGCCCTCGAAGGCCTTCTGCTCGATCTCGATCTGGAGCCGCTCCACCTCGCTCGCGCCCGCCGCCAGCTCGCGCGCCTGCCGGAGGTTGACCCGGAACTCGTCGAAGGAGGGCGCCGTGATCGCGGCTAGTAAGTACGCGTAGGCGAAGGAGGGGTCCTCCGTCACCGCCCGCTTGAAGCGCTCGTTGGCGGCCGCCGACGGCACGCGGTTGTTGGGCAGGCCGCCCATGTCCATCAGGCGCATGCCGGCCTCCACCTGTTGCCGCGCCTCGACCGACGACGTGGTCACCTCCCACATCCCCACCGGCGGCCCTGCGGCCGCCTCCCGGGGGCTCGTCTCGGCTTCCGTGCAGCCCGCCAGAAGGAGGGTGCCGCACACCGCCGCCGCGAACCTCGTCCGTCTCGTCATCGTGTCACCTGGAGTGGGAGATATCGGGAAAGGCTAGCCGACCGGCCCGGAGCCCAGCAGCGTCTCGATCTTGCCGAGCAGCCGCGCGAACTCGACCGGCTTGGTGTCGTAGTCGTCGCATCCGGCCTCGATCGCCCGGTCGCGGTCGCCGGCCATAGCGTGCGCGGTGAGCGCGAGGATCGGCACCGCGCGCAGCCCGTCGTGGGACTTGATCTCGCGAGTCGCCAGCCAGCCGTCCTTCACGGGAAGGCTCATGTCCATGAGGATCAGGTCGGGCGCGTCCGAGTGCGCGAGGTCCACCCCCTCCTGTCCGTCCGCGGCGATCACGACGTCGTAGCCCTTCCGCCGCAGGCGGCGCGAGAGCATGTCCCGGTTCATCTCGTTGTCCTCGACCAGCAGGATCTTCGGCATTCCGCTACGTCCTCGTCGGGTGATCAGGGGGCGCTCGGCCCGGTGGTCGTGGGCGCGGACCGGGCACCCTCGAGCAGGCGTCGCACCTCGACCACGATCTCGTCGGTCGGATGGGCTCCCTTCTGGAGCACACGCGCCACCGAGCCCTCGAGGCGGCGCCGGTCCTCCTCGGTCAGGTCCTTGGCCGTGAGGACGACGACGGGCACGTCGAACCCGTCGTCCCGCCGCCGCAGCGCCTCGACGAACTCGAAGCCGTCCATCTCCGGCATCATCAGGTCGAGAAGCACGAGCGATGGTACCTCCTCGCCGATCCGCTCGAGACCCAGGCGTCCGTTCGCCGCCTCGGACACCGTCCACCCCTCCTTCTCCAGGATCCGCCGGAGCATCTCGCGCGTGGGGGGGTCGTCCTCGACGACCAGCACGCCGCCCCCGCCCCCGTTCGAGCGCACCCGCCGGAGCACCTCGGTCAGGCCCTCGCGGTCCACCGGCTTCATCAGGTAGTCGGCCGCACCCAGGGCGAAGCCGAGGTTCCGGTCGTCGACGACCGTGACCACGACGACGGGGATCCGCGCCAGGGCGGGATCCTCCTTCAGCCGCGAGAGCACGCTCCAGCCGTCCAGCCCCGCCATCATCACGTCTAGCGTGATGGCGTCGGGCCGGTGCTCGGCCGCCATCCGCAGCCCCTCCGCTCCGTCCGCGGCCGAGATCACGCGGTAGCCGTCCTTGGCCAGCATGCGCCCGATCATCTCGCGGGCGCTCGCGTCGTCGTCCACGACGAGCACGGTCGGGGCCCCGGGGCCGGCCGGCGAGGCCGAGGCGGCCTCCTCCTCGGTCTCGTCCTCCTCCGCGGCGTCGGCGGGGGCACGATCGGCGACGACGGCCGGCAGGGTCACCGTGAAGCGCGTGCCGACCCCCGCCTCGCTCTCCACGTCGATGGCGCCCCCCATCATCTCCGTGAAGCGCTTCGTGATCGCGAGCCCGAGCCCCGTCCCCCCGTACCTCTTGGTCGTGGAGGCGTCCGCCTGCGTGAAGGCGCGGAAGAGCCGGGCCTGCTGCTCCGGCGTCATGCCGATCCCCGTGTCGCTCACGCTCAGTGTGAGCGTGTCGGTGCCGGACGGAGCGGCGGCGCGGTCGATCTCGAGCGTGACCGTGCCGGACTCGGTGAACTTGCTCGCGTTCGAGAGCAGGTTGAAGAGGATCTGGCGCACCTTCACCTGATCCGCACGGGCGACCCCGACGTCGGGGCCGACGCGGAGTTCCACGGTGTTCCCGTTCTTCTCCATCAGGGGCTTCACGGTGGTCACCACATCGAGCGCCATCGCCTCGACGTCGAAGGTCTCCAGGTAGAGCTCCATCTTGCCCGCCTCGATCTTGGAGAGGTCGAGCACGTCGTTGATGAGCCCGAGCAAGTGCTTCCCGGATCCGTGGATCTTCTTCAGGTCGGGCACGTAGCCCTCGTCGCCCGTCTCCTCGGCCTCCTCGACCAGCATCTCGCTGTAGCCGATGATCGCGTTGAGCGGCGTCCGCAGCTCGTGACTCATGTTGGCCAGGAACTGACTCTTCGTGCGGTTGGCCGCCTCGGCGCGCCTGCGGGCCTCCTCCAGCTCGGCGGTGCGCTCGCGCACCTGCTCCTCCAGATGGCCGGTTAGCTCCTGTAGCCCCCTGCTGGTGCGGGCGAAATTGCGCGCCAGGTAGATGGACGAGGACAGCGCGATGCCGATCCAGCCGTACCAGAAGAGATCGCCCGCGGGCCGCACCACGCCGAAGTACTCGAGCACCATGTAGACGAGCACGGCGAAGGTGGCCAGGAAGCCCGCTCCGATGATCCGCGAGCCATCCTTGTCCTTCCACATGGCCTCGGCGATGACCCGCGTGCCCTCGCCGACGAAGACGGCCACCGTAAGCCAGATCGCCGCGTTCGCGAGCTCGCCTCCGGGAGCGAAGGAGAGACCGAGCCAGAGAGCGGCGGCGGCCGCCATGGCCCAGACGGTGCGCGGAATGCGCTCGTAGAACGTCGAGTACAGGAAGAGGACGAGCGCGAGGAAGGCGGGCCCGACCGCCGCCACGCTGAGCCGCTCCAGCAGGATCGAGGCGCGGACGTCGTCCGTGCCGGCGGCGAAGTACGAGAGCAGCGGGTAGAGCGAGAAGAGAAGGGCGAAGGCGGCGTAGTAGAGGTTACCCGCCGGGTGGCGGAGCAGCAGGAAGAGCACGAGGTGCAGAGTGCCCAGCGCCGCGAAGAGCCCGAAGAGCCCCAGCCGCACCGCCGCGAAGTGCCGCGACTCGTCGGCGCGCGCCGCGATGGTCTCCGCCGGCTGCACGGCCGCGCGGAAGAGCCTGCGTCCCGTGCCGAGGCTCGCCGTCTCGACCGCCGATCCGAGGTTGTGGCGCACCGCGATCACCGCGTTGGCGTTACGGAACACCACCGGCACGGGCAGCGTCGGTGAGCGCACGACGGTCTCGGACCCGAGCCGCTCCACGTCGCCGAAGCGGGCGATCCGCTCGCCGTCGAGGTAGATCTCGGCGGCGCCGTAGGTCTGGAGATCGAGCGCGAGGGGCCGGCCCACGAGCAGCGGGTCGATCGAGAGCGGCAGGCGCAGCCAGGCGACGGCGGGCTCGCCGCGGGCCTCCATCTCGAGAACGCGGGATGTGAGCCCGTCGGACAGGGGCTCGGCCGGAGCCAGGATTCCCCACGCGGCGTCCGGGAAGGTGGGGTCGGCCCACGCCGGGTCGTCGCCCATCCGGAAGTTCCAGGTTCCTTCCAGCCGAACGCCGGTGTCCGGCTGCTCCTCGAGCGTCTCCGCCGAGAGGAAGGTCGAGCGCGCGAGCGCGGCCTGGTCCAGGGTCCCGGACCAGGAGCGGGTGCCGAATTCGCCGGAGCGCTGTGCCGTCAGCGGCGAAACGCACAGTAGCAGCGCCAGGACGGCGACGAGGCCCGCCACACGCGGCGAACGGCTCCTACCCATGGCACACTCGTGCAGGGGAGTCGCCCGAGCCGACGCGGAGTGCGGACGCCCGGACGCTCTGTAACCGCAGAAGATAGCGGCGGTACCCACCGTTGAACAGCTTCATCAACCCGCCAGGGTCGACCTCCTCACTCGGCGACGACGAATGGCGGGACGGACTCCTATCCGCGACCGTTGCGCCCGCTCGAGCGGAAGGGCCACTCTCGGTCGGAGTCCCCTCCTGTCGATCTCCAGGGTGCTCGTTCGACGCACGGGTAGAGAGGCCGGCGCCGGGCGGTCGCGGAGTGCGCCGGAGAACCCGAACCAGAGGAGGAGCGACGGTACGATTCATGATCCTGGTCAAGGCGGACGAGGACAGCGAGGCGGGCGTGATGCCCGACGAGGACCTGCTCTCGGAGATGGCCACCTACCACGAGGAGCTGGCGAAGGCCGGCGTGCTCCTCGACGCCTCGGGGCTCCAGCCGACGTCGAAGGGCTGGCGGGTGGAGTACTCGGGCGGCGAGCGGACGGTGGTGGACGGCCCCTTCACCGAGACGAAGGAGCTCGTCGCCGGCTACACGCTGATCCAGGTCCGCTCCCGGGACGACGCCAGGGAGTGGGCCCGCGGGTTTCCCGGCACGGACGGAGAGATCGAGGTCCGGCAGCTCTTCGACCTCGACGACTTCGAGCCGGGGCCCGGGATCGACCGCTTCCGCGATCTCGGACTTCCCTCCCACGGGAAACGATGAAGTATCTCACCCTCGGCTACCAGGCACGATGATTCGACACTCGAGAACAGGGGAGCGACGACGATGCGATTCATGATGCTGATGATTCCCGGAGGCTACGAGGACGCGGGTCCGGGCGCCGTGGGCGAGCTGGACCCCGAGGCGGTGGAGGCGATGATGAAGTACAACGAGAGCCTGGAGGAGGCCGGGGTGCTGCTCGCCCTCGACGGGCTCCACCCGCCGTCGACGGGGGCACGGATCTCCTTCGAGGGAGGTGAGCCGAGGGTCACCGACGGGCCCTTCGCCGAAGCGAAGGAGGTGGTCGGCGGATACTGGATGATCGAGGTGGACTCCAGGGAGGAGGCCATCGAGTGGGCGAAGCGGTGCCCCGGATCGGAGAACGAGGTCATCGAGGTCCGGCAGGTCCAGGAGTTCGACGACTACTCCGACGACGTCCAGGACGTGGTGGAGAGCCACGAGGAGATGCCGGGCGGGCTGGGGCAGCGGAAGAAGCGATGAGGCAGGGGCCGGCGCCCCCGGCGTGAGGGCCCCCGACCCCCGCGGCGGGGCGGGGGTGCCGGACCATCCCGGAGCCCGGTGCCGCGGGGCGGAGCGGGGTCGTGACCCTCGGGGGGTGTGACGGCGCTCGGCCTCCCCGGGCGGCGCCCCCCTCCTCACTCCCTCCAGCGCGGCACCGGCCGCCACCCGGGCTCCCGCTCCAGCGCCTCCCGGTCCCACCCCCCCAGCTCCGCCGCCGCCTCGTACGTGCTCTCCAGGAAGGCGAGGAGCGTCGCATCGGGGTCGCCCGAGGTGCGGACCGCCTCCCAGGGCAGCGCGAACTCTCCCAGCTCCTCGAGCCAGAAGGCCGCGCCCGGCTCCACGGCGGCCCCGGCGAAGCCCTCGGGCGCGGGATAGGCGTAGGAGTAGAAGATCGGCTCCGGCCGCGCCCGGTCGCCGGGCCAGAAGCCGCAGCTCGAGACCTCGTGCGAGTACGCCTCGCGGGTGATCTCGTCGGGCAGGTTCGGGAATCCGCCCGGATGCTCCGGCGCCGTCCGGCCCGAGAAGCGCGTGACCGCGAGGTCCATCGCCCCCCAGAAGAAGTGGACGGGGCTCGCCTTGCCGACGAAGGACGCGCGGAACCGCTTCATCACCCGGTCCGCCTGCACGAGCGCCCCGTGGAGCGCCTCGGCGTGGGCCGCCTCGTAGGAGCGGTGCGCCTCGTCCTCGGCGAAGGGGATCGCCTCGACGACCTCGTTCGGCGCCGGGTGGATCGCCACCCCGAGACCCGACTCCCGGAGGGCCCCCGTCAGCTCGCCGTGGAAGTCCGCCACCGTCCGCGGCTCCAGCCGGAGCTCCCTCCGGGCGCCGTCGCTCGAGCGGAGCCGGAGGCGGTGGTCGAGGAAGTCCAGCTCGATCTCGAACGTCCTGTCCCCGTGGGGGATCGCCGAGGTCGTGAGACCCCGCGGCGTCACGTACAGCGTCGTGCTCCACGAGTGGTTGACCCAGGGGGAGGCCCCGGTCCGGACCTTCCCCACGATCTGCAGCCACATGTGCAGCGTCTCCAGCGTGTCGGCCCAGGCCGCGTGGGGCAGCTCGGGCCAGGCGGGTTTCGCCGCTCGCTCCACCTCTGCCATCTCCCTCCTCCCGTCAGCGTCGCTCGTACGCCTCCTCGAGGCGCCCCTCCCTCATCTCCTGCCCCGCCACCGGTAGAGCGTCACCGTCCACGGCTCGGGTGGCTCCGCCGTGAGGACCATCAGCTCGTCGCCCCCTCCGACGATCGGGTGCGTCAGCACGAGATCCTCGGCGATCTTCGCGCCGGAGACATCGTACACGTCGACCGTCCGCGGCCGCACGGCGTACGGATCGGTCTCCTCGGGCACGTGCCGGGCGTACTGGACCACGAGCCGCTCCCGGCCGACCGCCTTCATCGCGCTCACCACGGTGAAGGAGCCCGCCCACTCCTCGATCTGCCGGCGATCTCCGGGATCCGAGATCTGGTCGACGGGCGGGTCCGTGGGCTCCACCCAGCTCGGCGGCGGCTCGCCGAACTTGCCGAGGCTGTCGCCCTCGAGGCCGTGCATGCGGACCACCGGGAAGAAGGAGGTGACGACGGCGATCCGTTCGCCGAGGACGGCGGCGTGCTCCCGGGCGAAGAAGGCCCAGAAGGGGGTGTCCCGGATCCGGGGATCCCGACCCCCGAACGTCCGGTGCCCCTCTCCGTCCAGCGAGAGGACGGCGAGTCGATCCGTGCCCGTCGCGACGCCGGCGACCACGCGGCCCCCGGCCTCCGCAGCCCAGTAGCCGTAGGCGCCCGGCAGGCGCCCGAGCTGGACGCCCGAATCCGCCCGGAAGACCGTCAGCCGCGGATCGGACCTCTGGACGACCGCCACCCTTCCGTCGGAGAGCTCCACGGCGCCCATCGGCCCGTTCAGCTCTCCGGGCCCCTCGCCCGACCCACCCAGCACCCTCTCCACCCGCCCCTCCTCGTCGAACAGCCGCACCCGGTCGGCGTGACGATCGGCGAGGATGAATCCGCCCCCCGGCCGCCGGCCGAGCGAATGGATGGCGACGATCGGATCCGAAGGCGATTCCTCCAGCTGGATCGTCGCGACCGGGACGAAGAGATCTTCGAAGCCGCGCGGCTCCGCGCCCTCGGAGCACCCGGCGAGGGCCAGGGCAGTCAGGCATGCCGCGCCCGAACCGGGCGCCCGCACCCACCGTCCGGCCGCGAGGATCGGCGCGAGGAGGGGGAGTGCGACTCTCATTCTCGGATCCCTCGTGGGGGGTTCCTCGGGGTCAGGGCCCCGGCGACTCCGGCACGGGCGTACCTCTAGGAATAGGTGCGGTGGCGTGCCCCGTCGAGGATCTGGTGCGAGAGGTCGTGGCCGGCGGGCTTCAGACCACCCCCGCCGCCCCCAGCAGCACCCAGGCGCCCCAGCCGAGGAAGACCGCGCCGGCCACCCTCGTCACCCACGCCCCGCGCGGGAGCGTCTTCTCCACCAGGACGAAGAGCGCGAGGGCGAGGACCCAGAGCAGGTTCATGACGCCCAGGACGAAGAGGAGCGCCATCAGGGCCCAGCAGCAGCCGACGCAGTACGTGCCGTGGTGCGCGCCCATCCGGAGCGCGCCGGCCGTACCCTCGCGCCAGTGCCCGGTCAGGAAGGAGAGGGGCGAGCGGCAGCGGCCGACGCAGGCGTCCTTCAGGGGCGTGAGCTGGTACGCCCCGGCCGCGACGAGGAGTCCGCCGCTGAGCCACGGGCTCGCGCTCACCATGGCCGGCGACACGAGGAGTGCCCGGTGGAGAAGCCACTGGCTCCCGGCGGCCAGGGCGCCGTAGCCGGTCCAGACCAGGAGGTAGCCGAGGACGAAGGCGCCCACGGCGGCGCCCGGAGACGCCGCGCCGGACGACCGGCCGGCCGAAGCTCCCGCGCCGGTCGAGCCCGCGCCCGCCGGCCCGCCCCCCGCGACGGCCCCGGCCCTCGCCCTCCGGTTCCGCTGGAGGGTGGCGAAGAGGAGGATCGTCGGCGTGGCCGACGGCAGCATCATGGCCACCATCATCACCGACCACATGACGACCAGGTAGCCGAGGTCGCGGATGCCCCACGCCCCGGCGACGCTCCCGGCCGCGGACATCACGCCGTCGCCCGACATCCCGGAGGCCTCGTCCAGGAGCCAGAGCCAGGAGAGGGCGCAGAGAACGGCCACCCCCGCCGCCACGAGGAGCCGCTCGCGGCGGAGGAGGGCGAGCGCGCGGGACATCCCCCTCATCTCGCCCGACGGGCCTCCCGACACACGCCCGCCGGCCGCGTCCCGATCACGCCTCGTTCGTCCACTCCGCCTCGGCGAAGGACGCGAACCGGCCGGGGTGGCTGAAGCTCAGCCCGCCGTAGTCGACCTCCATGGTCCCGGTGGTCGTGCAGGTGGCCTCGTTCCAGAAGAAGCCGCCGTCCGGGTAGCGGATCTGCACGTTGTTCTCGTCGCCGGTGACGGGATTGATGAGCGGCGTGAGCCGGACCTCGAGGATGCCGGGGATGCGGAAGCCGGAGCGGGCCCCGTCGTCGGTCACCTCGACCGGCTCGCGCACCGGACCCTCGAAGGAGTCGAGCGTGCCCGCGAGCGCCTCCCACGGCATGCCGCCCGCGCGACCCCTCCAGATGTCCTCGACCGCCGCCACCTGCTCGTCGCTCGCTCCCTCGTCCACGAACAGGACGCCCTCCCCGTCGCCCTCGTGGATCGCGCCGGGATACTTCAGCACCACGGCCACCTTCGTGCCGGCGAGGTCCACGTCGCCGTAGCGGCCGTCGGTGATCTCGTAGGCGATGAGGAACTCGCAGTGGCCCTCGTTCGGGAAGCCCTCGAACTGGCAGTTGCACCCGTGGTTGCAGTTGCACGCCTCCAGGTGCTTCATGCGGATGCGGTAGGGGGTGCGAGCGGCTGGGTCTGCGGCGGTGGCGGCCATGGGGATCTCCGGTGAAGCGGAAAAGACAGGTCAGACTTCATCATTAGAGGGAACGCGGCACCCGGGTCAACGGTTCCGGCTCTCCTTGACAACTTAGGAGAAGCGCGCCATCGTCTCCTAACTCGCATAGGAGACACGATGACCGATCAGGCCGACCTCCTTCCCGGCACGCTGGACCTCCTCCTCCTCAAGGCCGTGTCGCTGGGCGACGTCCACGGCTACGGGGCCCTGCTCCGGATCGAGCAGATCTCGGGCGGAGCGCTGGAGATCCAGCAGGGCGCGCTCTACCCGGCGCTCCACCGCCTGGAGCACCAGGGGCTGATCGAGAGCGAGTGGGGCCGCTCGGAGAACAACCGTCGGGCCAAGTTCTACCGGCTGACCTCCGCCGGCCGGGAGCGCCTGGGCCAGGAGGTGTCGAGCTGGAACCGGCTGGCCGAGGCCATCGCGATGGCGCTGGGCGCCACGCCGCAGGAGATCTGAGGTGGCATCCACGGGCCCCGGCGGCCCCCTCACTCCCTCCGGCCTCCTGGCCCGCCTCCGCTCCCTCTGGCGGGGCCTCACCCGTCGCGACGACCTCGAGGCGGAGATGCGGGAGGAGTTCGGCCACCACATCGAGTCCCGCACGGAGGACCTGATGCGCCGCGAGGGGCTCCCGCGCGCCGAGGCCCGCCGCCGCGCCCACGTCGAGTTCGGCCACGCCGACACCCACCGGGCCGGGGTCCGCGCCTCCAGGGGACTCCACGTGCTCGACCGGATCGGCTTCACCGCCCTCGACTTCAAGCTGGGCGCCCGGATGCTGGTGAAGCACCCGGGCCTGACGCTGGTGGGGGGCTTCGCGATGGCCATGGCGATCGCCGTGGGGGCGGCATCCTTCGAGGGGATCCAGACCCTCCTCGATCCCGCCCTCCCCCTGCCGGGCGGTGAGCGCGTGGTGGCCCTCCAGAACGCCACCAGCAATCCCGGGAACCCCGCGCGCCGCATCCTCCACGACTTCGTCGTCTGGCGCGAGCAGCTCCGGTCGGTGGAGCACGTGGCGGCGTTCCGGACCGAGCTCCGGAACGTCTCCACGGCCGAGGGTCCGGCCGAGCCCGTGCTCGGGGCGGAGATGACCCCCGAGGGATTCGACCTCGCCGCCACGCCGCCGCTCCTCGGACGGCCGCTCCTCCCGGAGGACGAGCGCGAGGGCGCGCCGCCCGTCGTCGTCCTGGGCTACGACCTCTGGACGTCCCGCTTCGGCGCCGACCCGGACATCGTCGGCCGCACGGTGTCGCTCGGCTCCGCCCGCCACACGGTGGTCGGGGTGATGCCGGAGGGCTTCGAGTTCCCGATGTTCCACCGCTTCTGGATCCCGCTCTCGACCGACGTCTCCCGTTACGAGCGGCTGGAGGGCCCGGTGATCTTCGTCCTGGGACGGTTGGCTCCCGGCGTCGACATCGGGGAGGCCCGCGCCGAGCTCCGGACGATCGGAGGGCGCACGGCGGCCGCCCACCCGGCCACGCACGCCGACCTCCGGCCGAACGTCCTGCCCTACACGCAGGAGACCTTCGACATCGAGGGCCCTGCCATGGTCTGGGGCCTGCGGCTCCTGCAGATCCTCGTGAGCCTCCTGCTGGTGGTCGTCTGCGTGAACGTGGCCATCCTCGTCTACGCTCGGACCGTGGCGCGCACGGGGGAGATCGCCGTCCGGAGCGCCCTCGGAGCGAGCCGCCGCCACCTCCTGACCCACCTCTTCGTCGAGGGCCTCGTCCTCTCCCTCCTCGCCGCGGGCGCGGGCCTCCTCCTGGCCCACGCGGGACTCTCCGTGGTGCAGTCCGAGCTCGAGCGGCAAACTCTTCCCTTCTGGTTCGAGCTCTCGCTCTCCCCGGAGACGGCGCTGTACGCGCTGGCCCTCGCGATCCTCGCCGCCTTCCTCGTGGGCGTCCTCCCCGGCCTGAAGGCGACGGGGAGCCGGCTCCAGGACAGCCTGAGGGAGGTGGCCCAGGGATCGGGAACGCGCCTCGGCCGGACGTGGAACGGGCTGATCGTGGCCCAGGTCGCGGTCGCCGTGGCGCTGCTGCCCGCCGCCCTCCTGACATCGTGGAGCCTGGTCCGGCCCGTGCTCGCCGATCCGGGCTTCCCGGCCGACGAGCTGCTCGTCGCCTCCGTCGGGATGGAGGGAGAGCCGCTGCCCGGATCGACGGAGGCGGAGCGGGAGGCCTTCGAGGCCGCCTTCGCCCGAGCTCAGGCCGCGCTCGAAGACCGCATCCGGGCCCAGCCCGAGGTCACCGCCGTCGCCTTCTCCCAGGTGCGGCCCGGAAACGAGAACTCCCGCCCGATCGAGATCGAGGGGGACGGGGGGCAGGTGGAGACGGCCCAGGCCCGATACCTCCGGACCGGCCCGGCGCTCTTCGACGTCTACGACGCCCGGCTGCTGGCCGGCCGGCCCCTCGGCCCCGGCGACCTCGAGGGCGAGCGCACACGGGTCGTGGTGAACCGGAGCTTCGTCGAGCGGAACCTCGGCGGCGGGAACGCGCTGGGCCGCCGGTTCCGCTACGTGCACATCGTGAACGTGGACTACCCCGGCGTGGCCGGCACCTGGTTCGAGATCGTGGGCGTGGTGAGCGACTTTCCGGGCGACGCCTTCTCGGCGCCCGAGCAGCGGGCCCGCGTCTACCACCCGGTCGCGCCGGGCGACCTGGAGCCGGTGACTCTGTCGGTCCGGACCGCCGGGCCCCCGCCGGCCACGCTCCCGCGGCGCGTGCGGGAGCTCGCCCTCGAGGTGGACCGGGACCTCCAGCTCCAGGGCGTGCACCCCGTGAGCGCCCTGATCGCCAAGGGGACGAACCTCCGCTACCTGAGCCTCGGGGGGATCGCGCTCGTGACGCTGAGCGTGCTCCTCCTGTCCGCCGGGGGCGTCTACGCGCTCACCTCCTTCACCGTCGCGCGGCGGACCCGCGAGATCGGCATCCGCTCCGCCCTCGGCGCGGGCTCCCTCGCCGTCCTCGGCACCATCCTCGGACGCGTGGCCCGCCAGGTCGCCGTCGGCGTCGCGGCCGGGGCGCTCCTCGCCGGGATCTTCTTCGGGCTCACCGGGGTCGACGCCGGGCGGCTGGTCGCCGTGGGGATCGCCGCAGCGACGTTCGCGCTGGCGAGCCTCCTCGCCGCGCTGGGACCGGCCAGGCGGGCGCTCCGGATCGAGCCGACCGAGGCGCTGCGGGAGCTGTAGGATGACGACCCTCGGCCGCCTCTCACAATTCCAGCACCTCGTTCACCTTCCCCTCCACCTTTCCCCTGAGGTAGAACTTCCACGCCGCCTTCATCTTCCAGTTCCAGCCGAAGTGCTCCGCCAGGAGTCCCCGGGCCCGCTCCACGGCGTGGTTCCGGAGGCGCTCCCGCTGCTTCCGATCGGCATCCTCCATGGTGACACGACTGTAGTCCTCCGGAGGATCGTAGAGGTCCTCGGGCGACTCCTTCGGCGGCTCTCCGTCCAGGCCCAGGATTTCGGGCAGGAGCTCGTGGGTCTTCCGGCGGCCGACCCGGTAGTCGTGCTCCCGCCACTCCCGCTCGAAGAATCCCCCGAAGCTGGCCAGCCGCTCGCCGGCGGTCTCCCCCTTCGTGGCGTAGATCACGTCGATGTTGAGGGGGAACTTCTTGTCCAGCCCGGCGGCCGAGTTCAGGAGGAAGAGCACCCGGACCAGGATCGCCCGCCGCCCGGGGGTGAGGTCGTTCAGCCGGGAGGCGCGGGCGCGCTCGGTGCGCCGATAGGCCGTCTGCAGGTAGTCGGGAGGGTAGCGGCCCTTTCCGAAGAGGCGCCGCTTCTCCTCCACCACCGCCTCACCGGCCTCCTCCAGGTCGGCCAGGAACGCCTCCGGCTCCGAGAGCTCCTGGTCCCGCACCAGGTCGGCGATCCGGTCCAGGAGCAGATCCCGCCAGGCGATCTCGTTGTTCTTGCGAACGGCGGCGAGCCAGTCGTTGGCGGAGGACTCTCCCCTGAGGGCCCCGAGCAGGCGGAGGGCGGTGGCGCTCATGGACGCCTCGTCGCCGAAGGCGGCGTCGTGGGAGGATCGGTTCAGGTTCGGATCCACCAGGAGGAAGACCCGCTCGGGGTCGACCTGGCCGCCGTCGATCTCACGGGCCAGGCCGATGGCGGCCCGGAGCGGCTCGTTGTTGAACATCCCGCCGTCCACGAAGGCGAAGCCCTCGTCGGGGAGATCGGTGACGCTGCCCCGGTACATCAGCTCGTCGTTGAAGACCCGGGCGGGACGGAACGCGAAGGGGAAGTTTCCGGAGGCGATCCCCGCCTCGCGGATCCGGCTCCACTCGTCCCGGACCGCTTCCAGCTCCTCGGACGTTCGTCGATCCGACGACGCTTCCCGGGTGAGACGGAATTCCCTGCGGTCGCCGAAGAAGGTCGACGTGAAGCGGTCGGCCTGCGCGTGCCGCACCGGGAGCTCCCAGTCCACCCCGCTCATGTTCGAGAGGGTGAAGGAGAGGGAGAGCTTCTCCGGAGCGAAGGCCGCGGGCCGGACCGCCTCGTCCTCCTCCACCGTGAGATACCGATCCGCGATCCGGTCGATGGGCTCCTTGGAGAGGAACGCGTTGGCCGGGGGACCCGTGAGCAGGTCCGCGATGTCGATGTCCTCCACCCAGGCCTGCCGGAGGAAGCGGCGGTGGCCGAAGTCGTGCATGACGGCCCGGGCCACCAGTCCGGCGGTCATGGAGCCCGCCGACGCCCCGGTGATCACGTCCAGGACCCAGGGGTCGTCCACCCCCGGGTCCTCGGCGAGCTTCTGGAGCACGAACAGGATCTCGTCCAGGGCGCCGGCCTCGAAGCTTCCCAGGGAGACGGCGCCGGAGAGGACGAGTGCGAGTCTGGGCACGGGGCGGGCTCCTGACGCGGGAAGGCGGGGTGGGCGGGAATGCCGGAAACCTCAGCCCAAGCTGCCCGGTCCCACCGGATCGTGCAATCTTATTCTACCCGCCGACCGTCGCCCTCCGCGCCGCCCCCACCTGGTACGTCCGCACCGCCTCGGCCTCAACCTCCGCCCGCGTGAAGAACGCCGGCTTGACGGCCCGCCCGGAATAGAGCGCCGCCTGGTCGAAGAAGTGGGGCGAGTCCGGATCGCCGCTCTGCCCGTAGTTCAGGATGGAGGCGGCCCGCACCCGGGGCCCGAACTCCACGACCTTCACGAAGGAGTTCCCGTGGAGCCCGAGCCCCGGCCGGGCCTCGGCGAAGCGCTCGGTGGCGTAGGTGAAGATCGAGCCCAGGAAGCCCGGCGCGCCGCCCACCGCCAGGCTCGGCCGGTCCGGATCGAGGCGGAGCGCCTGGACGGGCCCGGCGCCCACGGCTCCCGGGAGCGGCCGCTGGTGCCGGTTCAGCCATCCCCAGGGGACCTCCGTCGTGCCCCACTCGGCCTCCAGCATCCCGAGCGCCCGCTCGAGCGACTCCAGCATCGACGACGGCGTGGGCTCCGCCCCCCCGCCCCGGCCCCCCGCAGCCAGCTCGGCCGCGAGCACGAACCACGTCGTCTCGACCGAGGCCGTGTCGCTCCGCCGGTCCCAGGCGCCGAGCCGCCGGACGGCCTCGCCCGGCCCGTCCGGATCGTCGCCCGCCGCGCCGGCTCCGTCCCGCCGCTCCCCCGCCATCCGCTCCCTCCACCCCGCCTCCATCAGCGCGATGGCTCCGTCGGCCACCTCCAGCCGGCTGTCCCAGACCCGCTCCTGGAAGTCCTCGAACGTCACGCGGCGCATGCCCTCGAGCACCCGCCTCGAGCTCCGCGCCCGGGCGTTGTCGGTCTCCGGGCCCACCATGTACGCCGGGAAGTCCTCCCTCCCGAAGGGCAGCTCCGGCGCCGCGACGAAGGGCGAGGAGTTCGTGTTCACGAGCCAGCCCGACGCCGGGTTGAAGACCTGCGGCAGCTCGTCCAGGGCGTGGAAGCCCTGCCACTCGGTGCGGGGATCGCTGCCGTCGAGGATGCCCGACGGATCGACCCCCTCCAGGCGCCTCGGCACCGCCGAGCCGTAGACGTAGCCGATGTTGCCGTCGGCGTCGGCGTACATGGCGTTCATGTAGGCGACCCGGAGCCGGCCCATCGCCGCCCGCCACTCCTCCAGCGAGCGCGCGCGGATCATGGCGTCCCACTGCGTGAACCAGCCGCCCCCCTCCATCCTGGCCAGCCGGACCGCCAGCGGCCGGCCGTCGTCGGCCACGCCGACCACCGGCCCGTGATGCGTCTTCCAGAAGCGGAAGGTGCGGGTCTCGAGGCCGTCGTCCGTCCGAACCCGGATCGAGTCGGTCCACGTCTCCGCCGTCCGGTACCCCGTGCCGTAGCGGTAGCGCAGGGGATCCGCCGGATGGTCGAAGACCTCGCCGTAGAGGTCGCTGTGGTCGGCGTAGTTGTCCGTGTAGGCCCATCCCAGCCGGTCGTTGTGGCCCATGTAGGGCAGGAGGAAGCCGAAGACGGTGAGCCCGCTGAAGCGGAGCCCCTCGCGGCTGTCGAGGTGGATCTCGGCATACCGCTGCACGCCGACGAAGAGCTGGTGCGGGTTTATCAGCAGGAGGGCGCGGCCGTCCCGGGTCCTCGACGGCGCCACCGCCCACTGGTTGGA
>CAYPDV010000009.1:0-6978 GCA_964409525.1 uncultured Gemmatimonadaceae bacterium | reverse complement strand
CCCGCCTCCACCGGCCAGCCCTCCTCGAAGAGCCGCTCCACCCAGCTCTCCCTCAGGCCCGCGTAGCCCAGGAACTCGTTCTGGTAGTACTTGAAGCGGATGAGGGCGAGCGGGTACCACGGCTCGATCCGCTCGAGCACCCGCGCCTCGGAGCTTCCCGGCCCGCGGAGCCACGCATTGGTGCCCGCGGCGTACGCGTCCAGCAGGCTCCGGATCCTGGGGGATGCCGCCTCGTACTCGGCCACCGAGAGCGGCACGATCTCGAGCGCGCGGGCCATCCGGTCGTCGGCGACCGCGTCCTCGCCCTCGAGCTCCGCCGAGCGCCCCAGCGCGTTCAGGTAGTTGCCCTCGATGAGCGGCCAGTCGTCCTCGGCCAGCGCCCAGGCCATGCCGTAGAGGACATCGGCGTCCGTGTCGCCGAAGACGTGCGGGGCGCCCCAGGCGTCGCGGTGGATGGTGGCGGTGAGCCCGGCGGCCGGGTCGCCGGGGGAAGCCTCCCGGGGCGCCTCCGGGGCCCGGGCCGGGGCGCCGTCGTGCGGACCCTCACCCGGCGCACCGTTCGGCGCCCCCCCGCATGCAGCGAGCGCCGCGAGGGCCAGGGCGAGCGCGGAGCCCGCTACGGGACTCGTCCGTGAGCTCATCCGCACGTCGGTCGGAGGGTCAGAAGGGCATGGCCAGCGTGTCGAGGAGAGTTCCGCCGCCCGGTCCGAACCTGCGCGCCGACCGCGCCTCCGTGCAATCGTCTTCGACGGAGCGGCGCACCGCCGGGGAATTGCCCCGCCCCCACGGATGCTCCACACTGCCGGAAAGGAGATGTCGATGCCGGAAATCCATCTGCTGCCGCCGAGCACGTCCTCGAAGGGTGGGGCCCGGCATCCGGTGCTGGACGTCCTCACGGTCCTCGCGATGGCCGCGGGGCTCGGAATCGGCATCGACCTCGCGCTGTCCGGGCGGCCGGCCCTCCCGAGCATCCTGGGAGGCGTCCTCCTCCTCCCCGTCCTGGTCCGCCTCGCGGGCCACGGCGCCCTCTCGCTCGGTCGGCGGCACGGGCTCCTCGCGCCGGAGCCGCCGCGCCGGACCGGGCGCCCGGGCGGCGAGCAGGCGCTCAGTCCGACCACCCGCCGGGTCCCGCCCGAGGAGGCGGTCCGGATCCACCGGGAGCGGTCCGAGGAGGATCCGTCCGATCCCGAGCCGTGGCTCGAGATCGCCCGCGTGGAGCGGGAGCACCTCCGGCGCCCGCACCGCGCCGCCGACGCGCTCCGCGAGGCCCGCCGGCGGATCCCCCGCGACTCCGGCCGCGCTGGGCTCGTGGCGCGAGAGCTCGCCGAGCTCCATCTTGGTCCACTCCGGAGCCCGCGGTCGGCGATGCCGGAGCTGGCTCGCGCGGCCGAGCTCCTCGAGGGGACCGCGCACGGCGAGTGGGCGCGATCGACGCTCGCCGACCTGAAGAAGCGAATGGCCGACGGCGAAATGGATCCGACCCTGATGGAGAGCCCTCCCCCGCCCGCCGACCTGCTCCAGGAGCTGGACGTGCTCCTGCGCACGCGCTACGGCCTCATCCTCGTGCCCACCGACGAGGAGGACCGCGCCCTCACGCTGCTCCGACACGCCGCCGACCGCCGCCGCCTCCCGCTCTTCGTCTGGACGCCCTCGCGCGGCCTCACGCTCCACGGGCGTGACGAGCCCGTCTACGACACGAAGGACCCGGTGAAGGCGCTCCGTCACATCGAGGTCAGCGACACGCCCGCCCTCTACCACCTGCGCTCCTTCGGCTCCTACCTCGGGCGCGACGAGCCCGCGCTCCGCCACCACCTCGAGGACGCCGCCCGCACGCTCGAGGCCGGCCCGGGCGCGATCGTCCTCACCGGCGCCGCCGAGCAGGTGCCCGCGGAGATCCGGGGGCTCGCCGCCGTGCTGCGGCTTCCCGACCCCGAGGCGAGGGACTATCGCACCCTGCTGGCGCGCGTGCTCCGCGACGTGGAGTCGAGGATGCGCGTGGAGGTCGAGATGACGCTGCCGGAGCAGGAGCGCCTGATCGGCAACCTGCGCGGCCTCACGCTGATGGAGGCCGAGAAGCTGCTCACGAAGCTGATCGTCGAGGACGGCCGGCTCGCCTCCCGCGACATCGACCGGATCATCGCGGCGAAGCGCGACGTGATCGAGCAGGAGGGGGTGCTCGAGTACTACCCGACCGACACCGACTGGACGGACATCGCCGACCTCGCCGGGCTCAAGGCGTGGCTCCGGCAGCGCCGCACGGTCGTCGCCGACCCCGCCGGCGCGGCCGAGTTCGGGCTCTCCTTCCCCCGGGGGATCCTCCTCCTCGGCGTGCCCGGGTGCGGGAAGAGCCTGTGCGCGAAGGCGGTGGCGATGGACTGGCGGCTCCCGCTGCTCAAGCTCGATCCCTCGGCGCTCTACAACAAGTACATCGGCGAGACGGAGAAGAACTTCCGGCGGGCCATGGAGACGGCGGAGCGGATGGCGCCGCTGGTGCTCTGGATCGACGAGATCGAGAAGGCCTTCGCCTCGGGCGGCGAGCAGGACGGCGGGGTGTCGCAGCGGGTGCTCGGCACCTTCCTGTCCTGGATGCAGGAGCGGAAGCGGGATGTCTTCATCGTGGCCACTGCGAACGACGTCCAGAGGCTGCCGCCCGAGCTCCTGCGCAAGGGGCGCTTCGACGAGACGTTCTTCGTGGACCTGCCCGACGCCGAGACCCGCGCCGCGATCTTCCGGGTGCATCTGGGGCGGCGCGGTCAGGAGGCCGAGCGCTTCCAGCTGGCGGAGCTGGCCGCGGCCACCGACGGGTTCAGCGGTGCCGAGATCGAGCAGGTGGTCGTCTCCGCGCTCTACCACGCCTTCTCGGCGGGCGAGGACCTCACCGACGCCGGCCTCCTGGACGAGGCCGCCCGCACGCGCCCGCTGTCGGTCACGATGGCGGAGAAGATCGAGGCACTCCGCCGCTGGGCGCGGGGCCGCACCCGGAGCGCGCAGGTGGACGCGGAGGCGGCGGCCGGCGCGGGCCCGTGAGCGCCCGGGCGGGCGAGGACCGGCTCTTCGAGCTCTACTACCTCCTCACCCCCGGATTCCTGCTCGTCGACGTCCTCATGGGTCTGCCCGTACGGGCCGCGGCGATCGAGTCGACCGGGTGGCGCCTGGCCTACTACGCGCTCCTCGTCGGGATCGGCGTCTGGTGCAGACTGCGCCCCCGCTGGGCGCACGCCCTCGGCCTGGTGGAGGGAAGCGTGAACCTCCTGCTCCTGCTCCTGTCGGTGCTGCTGCCGATCTGGAACGCCGCCATCGAGCTCCCGGCCGGAGGCGAGGTGGTGGGCCTGGCCGGAGTGCTCAACCTGGCGCTGGTGGGCTCGATGACGGTGCTCGCGATGAAGCGGAGCGAGCGGGCGCTGTGGGCGGGTGTGCAGCCCCCCCACCGGCTCGATTCATGAGATCGAGAGACGGGGGGTTCGGCGCGGCGGCGTCGATCACCACGCCGACGTCGCCCGGGCACGCGGACGGGGCGGAATCCTCGCTTGACCGGGTCCGTCTCCCCGAGCCAGCTTCTCTCCAGTTCCGTTGATCGCCGGCCCGGACGCCGGGAGCCAGACCCGGGTCCGGACGGCCCCTTCCCTCCCCACCCGGAGATCGCCGTGTCCCGCGTGAGACTCCTCGTCGGCACCGCCAAGGGCGCCTTCGTCCTCACCTCCGACGCCGGACGGCAGGACTGGAGCATGGAGGGTCCACTCTTCGGCGGATGGCAGCTCATGCACCTCAAGGGCTCGCCCGCCGACCCGGACCGCATCTACGCCTCCCAGTGGACCGAGTGGCACGGGCAGGTGCTCCAGCGCTCCGACGACGGGGGACGGAGCTGGGAGGCCGTGGACAACGACTTCACCTACCGGGGCGAGCCCGGCACGCACCAGTCGCACGACGGCACGCCGCACCCGTGGGAGTTCGCGCGGGTGTGGCACCTCGAGCCGTCCCACGACGACCCCGACACCGTCTTCGCCGGGGTCGAGGACGCGGCGCTCTTCCGCTCGACCGACGGGGGGCGGAGCTGGACCGAGCTCGACGGCCTCCGCCGCCATTCCACCGGGAGCGACTGGGTTCCCGGGGCCGGCGGCCTCTGCCTGCACACCATCCTGATCCACCCCGAGAACCCGCGGCGCATGTACGTCGCGATCTCGGCGGCGGGGGCCTTCCGCACCGACGACGGGGGCGAGAGCTGGACGGTCGCCACCCGGGGCCTCCACTCCGAATACATGCCGGACCCCACGGCCCCCGTGGGCCACTGCGTCCACTCGATCGCGATGCACCCCTCGCGGCCCGACACCCTCTTCATGCAGAAGCACTGGGACGTCTGCCGCTCCGACGACGCCGGCGAGAACTGGCACGAGGTGAGCGGCGACCTCCCCACCGACTTCGGCTTCCCGATCGCCGTGCATCCGCACGAGCCGGAGACGATCTACGTCGTCCCCATCAAGAGCGACACCGAGCACTACCCGCCGGAAGGCGCGCTGCGGGTCTATCGGAGCCGGACCGGGGGCGAGCGGTGGGAGCCGCTCACGGAGGGGCTCCCCCAGGAGGGGTGCTACCAGAACGTGCTCCGCGACGCGATGTCGATGGACACGCTGGAGCCGTGCGGCCTCTACTTCGGCACCACCGGCGGCTCCGTCTGGGGCTCGTCCGACGAGGGCGACTCGTGGCGCCCGGTGGCCGAGCACCTCCCCCGCGTGCTCTCGGTCGAGGCGCAGGTGCTCGAGTGAGCCGCGTGCGCGACGTCCGCGTGGTGCTCCCGCCCCACCTGAAGGTCCTGGCGGAAGCGCCGGGCGAGGTGACGGTCGAGGTGGAGGGCGAGGCCGCGACCCTGGAGGCCGTGCTCGAGGCGCTGGAGGACGCCTACCCGGTCCTCCGGGGCACCATCCGTGACCACGGAGGCGGGGGCCGGCGCCCGCTCATGCGCTTCTTCGCCTGCGGCCGGGACCTCTCCCACGAGCCCCCGGGAGCGCGCCTGCCCGAGGAGGTGGAGGCGGGGAGGGAGCCCCTGCTGGTGGTGGGGGCGATCGCGGGAGGATAGGGTGTGCCCGGGGGCCCGGAGCTTCCTCTTCCGGCGTGGCCGGGGCGAGGGCGATCCGAGCGCGGGACCCCGGCAGCGACTCGCCGACGAGCGTGCGATCACGGACCTCTGCGGAGCTCGTAGCCGGTCACAACGCTGGCGGGTCGAAGGGGGCGGGGGATGGCGAGACGACGACATCCGGGTCTTCCTGGCCCGCTTGATGCGACCCCCTCCCCCCGCGTCGACACCCGACCCGATCCGGAGGGAGAGATGGGAATGTGCGAGGTGTGCGGGAACGAGTACGAGCTGGCGTTCGAGGTGATCACCGCCGGCAACCGCCACGTCTTCGACTGCTTCGAGTGCGCCATCCACAAGCTGGCCCCGATCTGCGGGAACTGCGGGGTGAAGGTGGTGGGCCACGGCATCCAGGCCGACGACGATATCTACTGCGGTGCGGCATGCGCGCGGAAGCAGGGCGAGGAGGAGGCGGTGGACCACGTGTAGGGGCGGTCCCCTACGGCGTCGTGATCCGATACCGCACGACGTAGGGAACGTCGAGGGCATCCGTCTCCCACCCCCAGACGTGGTCACGATCGGCTTCGGCCACCTCGAGGCGGCTCGGCAGCGAGACGCGAGCCTCCGGGTTTCCCAGGGAATCGAGGACGAGCCAGGGAGATCGATCGCCCTCACCCTGCTGCCTCAACCAGACCGTGCCGTCGCGACCCGCCTTCAACGCCTCGACGGGAGACCGGAACGAAGGGGTATGGAGCGTTCTCTCGGCCCACCGCCGGACCCGCCCCGCGCGCTCCCCCCCGAATCCGCCCTCCACGAGCTCCCGCACACGGGCCTCGAGGACGCTGTCGATCTCGGCCCGGGTGACGGCGACGGGCTCGGCGGAGTACGACCGCGAGAAGACGGTGTCTCCCTCGAAGGTGAGCTTCGCGAGGGTGAACGGGGCGGCGGCCGCGGTGGTGGGGGCGTCGCGGTCGACGCGGAGCAGGGCGGCCTCGCCCGGCACGAAGCTCCAGAGCGGTCCGTCCGCGAAGGGCTGCGGTCCGTACCAGCTCGGCCCCCGGATCTCGTCGGGTTCGAAGACGCCCCAGTCGCTGTTCCCGAACGGGATGGCCGGCAGCGTGTCCGTGATGCGCCCGTCCCGGTCCATCAGCATCGGCACGTAGTGAGTGATCTCGCCCGTCACGACCAGCCTCGTCCACGCCACCGGCGCACCGTGGATCGTGCCGTCCTGGAGCAGGCCCGCGGCCCTCGGGGGTCCGGCCCCGCCCGGATCGCCCGGGAACTCGTAGGGCACCCGGAACTCCTCGAGGAAATCCCCCTCTTCGGAGAGCTTCACGAACCGGTACCCGCCGTAGAGATCCATCACCCACAGCGTGTCGCCCGCCCACCCCATCCGGGTCACGCTCTCGAACTCGCCGGGCCCCTCACCCCGGCGGCCGATGTCGTCCAGAGGGGCGCCGTCGGCGGAGAAGGCACGGACCCTGGCCTCCTGGGGGTGGAGCGTGTAGATCGTGCCGGACTTCCCCACCGTCATGTCGGCGATCGGCGTCAGGGCGTAGACGCTCCCGTCGACGCTCCCGAGACGGAGGTCGGGGACTGCCTGCCACTCTTCCACTTCCGTCGCGGCGGCGTCCGGGGGTGGACCGTCCGCGCAGGCCGGGAGCAGGAGGGGCAGGAGGGTGAGGGTGCGGGCCAGCGGGGTGATCCGGAGAATGGTCCTCCTCCCCCTCACCCCATGCTCCTCGTGTGCAGGATCTCCTGCCCCGATCGCGGCCGCACGTCGTCCGCCCCCAGTGTCAGGACTGAACCGTCCCGGGTTCATCGGAGACCAGGAAATGTGAGTCCGGAGGGCTCCGCTGGAGCCTCCGGGCGATCGTAGTACTGCTCCTCGTACTCCGCCGGGGGGAGGTGGC
>CAYPDV010000008.1:0-55996 GCA_964409525.1 uncultured Gemmatimonadaceae bacterium | reverse complement strand
GCTCCCGCTCGAGCGGGTTCGAGTCCATCACCCGCTCCGCCACCTCCTGGTGCTCGCGGAAGACGCCGGCCTGCCGGAGCATCTGGTCGACCAGGGTGGTCTTCCCGTGGTCGACGTGGGCGATGATGGCCAGGTTGCGGAGGTGGGAGACTTCGGTCACGGGCGTGTACGTCGGAGTGGAGGGGATCGCCCCCGACGCGCGCGAGCTCCGCGCGGTGCGGGGGTAGCCATTGAATTTAACGGATCCGGCGTCCGGGTGTGAGCCCCCGGCGGCCCGGGGGCGACCGCCCGCCGTCCCCGTCCGGCACGGCTCCTGCGCCCACGCGAGAGGCATGCCCTTCCGACCGCCTCCGTCCCGGCCGGGTCCGTCGCTCGGCCCGCTCCTCGTCCTGCTCACGGCGGCCGCCCTGGCGGCCGGGGGGTGCGGCTCCGAGGAGCCCACGGAGCGCCGGGAGGCGGGCGAGCCCGGAGCGGCCGGCGGGCCCGAAGCGGCGGGCGAGCCCGGAGAGCCCCACGAAGCCGGCGGCCCGCTCCGGGTGGCCGTCACCGTCGACGACGTCCCCCGCACCAGCCGTGCCTGGCCCGGCATCGACTGGCGGGACGAGACGCATCGGCTCCTCGCCCACCTCACCGAGCGCGACGTTCCCTTCACCGCCTTCGTGACGTGCGCGGCCCGGCCCGCGGGCGGCCCCTTCCTCCCCCTCTGGCGGGAGGCGGGCGCCGAGCCGGGAAACCACGCCTATCACCACCGGGACCTGAACGACGCACCGCTCGACGACTGGCTGGACGACGTGCGGACGTGCCACGACGAGATCGCCCGGGACTGGGGCCGACCCCCCACGACCTTCCGGTACCCCTACCTGCACCGGGGCCCCACGGAGGAGCGGAAGGCCGCCGCGGCCGCCCTGCTCGACTCCCTCGGCACGCCCGACGCGCCCGTCACGATCGACAACTCGGAGTGGGTGATCGCCGGAGCGTACGGGGACGCGCCCCCGGACTCGCTGCGGGACGCCCGCTTCCGGGAGCTCTACGTCGACCACATGCTCCGCATGCTGGAGCACTACCGGGAGCGAGCACGGGAGAAGCTGGGACGCGACCCGGCCCACGTCCTCCTCGTGCACGCCAACGCGCTCAACGCCCGCCATCTGGGGGCGGTGCTCGACGCCTTCCGGGAGCAGGGCGTCCGGTTCGTCCCCCTCGGCGAGGCGCTCCAGGACCCCCTCTACGACCTCGAGGACCGCTACACCGGCCCCCGGGGCATCTCCTGGATCTACCGGATCGAGCCGGCCACGCCGGAGCTGGACGAGCGCTTCGACCAGCCCGAGGAGGCGCGGCTCAGGAGCGAGCTCGCGGAGATCCGCTGAGGCGCGGGGCGGACGCGGCCCGCTCGCGAGGGAGGGAGTCGGGTCAGTCGCCGAGCAGGTAGCCGAAGACCAGCGGCGCCACGATGCTCGCGTCCGAATGGACGAAGAAGCTCGGGGTGTCCGCGTCGAGCTTGCCCCAGGTGATCTTCTCGTTCGGGGGCGCGCCCGAGTACCCGCCGTAGGAGGTGGCCGCGTCGGTGATCTGCGCGAAGTAGCCCCAGAACGGGATCTCGCACTTCATGTCCTGGATGATGCACGGCACGGCACAGATCGCGAAGTCGCCCGCGATGCCCCCTCCGATCTGGAAGAAGCCGACCGAGGGGCGGCCCTCCGCCTCGCCGTGGTTCTCCATGTACCACTCGATCACGTCCTGGAACTGCTCGGTGCCCGACTTCACGCACGAGTGGTCCGGCAGCCGCCCGCCGATGACGTGCGCCGCGAAGATGTTCCCCGTGGTCGAGTCCTCCCAGCCCGGGCTCCAGACGGGGATCCCCTCCTCCATCGCGGCGATGAGCCAGGAGTGCTCCCTGGGCACCTGGAAGTGCTCGTCGAGCTCGCCGGAGCGGAGGATGTCGAAGAGGTACTCGTACGGGAATTTCCGCTCGCCCGCCTCCGCCGCCCGCTTCCACCGCTCGAGGAGACGCTTCTCGAGGTGCCGCATCACCGTCTCGGGGATGCAGGTGTCGGTGACCCGGTTGTAGCCCTCGTCGTAGAGCGCCTTCTCTTCGTCGACGGAGAGCGCCCGCCAGTCCTCGACGATCCGGTATTCGTCGTGGGCGAGCAGGTTGAAGACGTCCTCCTCCAGGTTCGCGCCGGTGCACGAGATCGCGTGCACCTTCCCCTCGCGGATCATCCGCGACAGGATGATTCCCAGCTCTCCCGTCGACATCGCCCCCGCCAGGGAGACGAGCATCTTCCCGCCCGCCTCGAGGTGCTCCTCCCACGCCCGCGCCGCCGCGACGGTCTCCCGCGCGTTGAAGTGGCGGTAGTGCGTGTCCATGAATCGGCGAAGGTCGGTCATCGTCCGCTCCGTCGTCTGAAAATCATGCCGGCTCAGCCGGCTTCGATCACGATCCGTACCGAGCTGCGGAGCGCGCGGTCCCATGCGTCGATCCACGCCTCGGCGGGCGTCTCCGAGGGGAGCTCCCGGTACGGCACCCGGACCTCGAGCCCGTCGCCCCGGAAGGGGAAGGGCTCCATCCGGACCCGCTCCTCGTCCGGCCAGCCCATCCGGAGCGGCGCCCCGTCCGGCAGCCGGAGGCGGTCCTCGTCCAGCCACCCCGGCAGCGCGTCCCGCTCCGCACCGGGCGGGGCGAGGCAGAGGAGGAGGGAGACGTGGTCCAGGAGGCGGAGGATCCCGAGGTGCCGCTCCTCCACCTCGGCGGCGGGAAAGCGCTCACTCGCCGCGCCGCGCAGCAGCCGTCGCCGGGCCTCCTCCCTCCGGTGGAAGGGCCCCTCCTCGCCGGAGCCGAAGGTCGCATAGTGGAGGCTCACCAGGACGGCGGCGTACGGATCGAGCGTCTCCAGCTCGTCCAGCCACGCCCCCGCCGCGACGAACTTCTCCTCTCGGGGATACCGGTCGAAGGAGAGGAGCGTGCCGGACTCCCGGTCCACGGAGGGGACGCCGTCCAGCTCCCGCCACCCCGCGTCGTGGAGCGCCGTGGCGAGGACCACCGGCAGGGGGAGCCCGGCGGGGCCCTCCGGAGGGTGCCCCCACGCGGCCGCGAGCCGGCCGGCCAGGAGCGCGTGCTCGTGCTGCGTGATCAGGCGGAGCGAGCCCCCGCGTCGCTGCACGAGCACGTCAGACCTCCCGGTCTCCGCTCCCGGAGCAGAAGCGACGCGCCCCGAGCGCGACGCCGCCCATCGCCTCCACCCGGGCGGCGGCGCGGCGTCCGACCTCGCTCCGGATCTCGCCCGGGTGCGTCTCTCCGCTGTCGAGGTCCCAGTCGGGCAGGCTCCGCGCGCGGTCGCTCCACACCTCTCCGAACCAGCGCGGGAAACCGGCGATCGTCTCCTCGACCGCGTCCACCAGCCAGGCGCGCGGGGGGAGCGGGTTCACGTACGCCAGGATCATCGACTCGTCGGTCGTGCCGGTGCGCACGGCGAGGAGGAGCCCGGCCAGCGTACGCCGGAGCCCCCGGATGGCGGCCGAGCGGTGCCGGCGGGCCAGGAGCGTGCCCATGGTGCCGATCGTCAGGAGGGCGTGGCCGGCCATCCGTACCGCCCGGTGCTGGGTGTCGAGGAGGAGCGTGGCATCCACGGGAATCCGGTAGGTGTCGCGGTACGCCTCCGCGAGGTAGGCGACGGTGGCGCCGTCGAACACGGGACGGAGCGGCCGCCCCCGCAGCCCGGGGTGACGGTGCGAGACGTGCGCGTCGAGTCCTACCTCGACCCGGACGTGCGTCGACAGGTCGGCGCTCGCCCGGATGAAGCGGCGGCGTCCGGTGAGGTGCTCGCCGACCGCCTCGCCCACGGCCGGGTGGATCGCGCGGTCGGCGAGGACGTGGGTCACCCATCCCCAGGCGAAGGCGTGCTCCGTCGGGCTCCGGGCCCGGTCGATCAGCGCGCGGGTCAGATCGCCCGACCGCACGTAGTGCGCGAGGTCCGAGAAGAAGGGCTCGCCCCCCGGGAAGTAGCCGAGGTCCGGGCCGAAGGAGCCGAGGAGGAAGGCGTTCCGGTGGGCCTCCTCCGCGGGATCGAACGGCGCTCCGTCCGTGGCCGGCCACTCCTCGAGAACCCGCTCGGCGAGGAGCGCGTGGAGCGTCACGTTCGGCACGGACGCCCCCTCCCCGGAGCCCACCCGCCGTCGGCCGGCGGCGCCGACCCGTCATCCGTCCGCGGAGCCCGCCCGTAGTCCGGGCTCGAGGACCTCACGACTCCTCCTCGAAATCCGGCAGCGCCTCCGGCCCCGGCATCCGGTCCCAGGGTCCGGGCCCGCCTCCGTCCTCGTCGTCTTCCGCACCCTCCGTCCCGGAGCTCCCCCCGGCTTCCCGCCACCGCTCCCGCGCCGCTCGCACGACCTCCTCGGCATTCTCCCGACCGTCCCAGCCGCCGACCTCGGTCTTCTTCTCCTCCAGATCCTTGTAGATCCGGAAGAAGTGCTCGATCTCGCGGAGCAGGTGCGACGGCACGTCCTCGAGCTCGCCCACGTGGTTCCACATGGGATCGCCCACCGGGACGCAGAGGATCTTCTCGTCCTTCCCCTTCTCGTCCTCCATGTGGAAGACGCCGACCGGCGAGGCGTGGATCAGGCAGCCCGGAAACGTCGGCTCCCAGACCAGCACCAGGGCGTCGAGTGCGTCGCCGTCGAGTGCGAGCGTCTCCTCGATGAAGCCGTAGTCGGTCGGATAGTGCACCGGCGAGAAGAGGAGCCGATCGAAGCGCACCATGCGGCTGTCCTCGTCCCACTCGTACTTGTTCCGGCTTCCCTTGGGGATCTCGATCATGACCGGCACGACCGTGCGGTCGCGGGCGGAGGTGTCGGTCATGGAACGGCTCCAGGGCGGGAGGGTCGGAGGACGTCGAGCATACCACCCATCGGGGCGGGAGGATCCGGGCGTGCAGGACGTGGAGCGGCTCACGCGGGAGCTGGAGCGGATCGACGGGCGGGGCTACAAGGCGTACAAGGATCTCCGCGGTCGGTGGGACCTCGGCGCCTGGACCCTCGAGATCGATCACGTGCAGGGCGACCCCTACGCGGCGCCCTCCCGGCTGATCGCGCACCTGCCCGCCGAGCGGACCGGCCTGCCCGCCGAGGCGTGCCGCGAGGGCAGCCGCGCCGTCGGCACCGCGGCGCTCCTCGCCCGGCGCTTCGAGCGGGAGGCGGAGCAGGCCGCCACCCGCCGGGGCAGCGGGAAGAGCGGCACGATCCGGATCGAGGCGCCGGGACAGGAGGTGCTCCCGACGACGGCCGTGCAGGTGCGCCCCGACGGCTCGGTCGAGGCGCGCTTCCGGGTGGGGCTCCCGGCGAGGGGCCGCCGGGTGCTCGGGGCCGAGGCGACCGAGCTGCTCACCGCCGACGTGCCCGCCGTCGTCGAGCGGAGCCTGATGATGGAGGCCTTCGACCCCGACGTGGTGCGGGTGGCGTGGGAGGTGAACGAGGACGCCGACGCGCTCCGGTCCTCCCTCGCGGAGCGGGACCTCCTCGCCTTCGTCGACGACGGCGCGGTGCTTCCCCGCAGGAGCGGCGTCGACGACCGGCCGCTCGAGGGCTCGGCGGTCGTCCCCTTCCGCTCGCCCGGATCCCTCCGGGTCGCCGTGGACCTCCCGAACGCGGGAGAGGTGCGCGGGATGGGAGTCCCCCGCGGAATCACCCTGATCGTGGGAGGCGGCTACCACGGGAAGAGCACGCTCCTGCGCGCGCTCGAGCGCGGCGTGTACAACCACCGCCCGGGCGACGGCCGGGAGCGGGTCGTGACCGACGCCGGAGCGGTGAAGGTGCGGGCCGAGGACGGCCGCTCGGTGGCGGGCGTCGACATCTCCGCCTTCATCGACCGGCTCCCGGGCGGCGAGGACACGACCGCCTTCTCGACGCCGAACGCCTCCGGCTCCACCAGCCAGGCCGCAGCCATCGCCGAGGCGCTCGAGGCGGGCGCCACTGCGCTCCTCGTCGACGAGGACACCGCGGCCACCAACTTCATGATCCGCGACCGGCGGATGCAGGCGCTCGTGCCGAAGGAGCACGAGCCGATCACCCCCTTCGTCGACCGGATCCGGGAGCTCCACGGGAAGCTCGGCGTGAGCTCCGTCCTCGTCCTCGGCGGGAGCGGCGACTACCTCGACGTGGCCGACACGGTGGTCGCGATGCGCGAGTACCTGCCCCGCGACGTGACCGGCGAGGCGCGGGAGGTCGCCGCATCGCTGCCGACCGGGCGGCGGGTCGAGGCGGTGCGGGAGCTCGGCGGACGGGGCGCCCGGATCCCTCTCGGCCGCTCGGTCGACCCGAGCCGCGGCCGGCGGAGCGTGAGCCTCAAGGTGCGAGGCGAGGACGAGCTCCTCTTCGGCACCGAGGAGATCGACCTCTCCGCCGTGGAGCAGGTGGTGTCGTGGGCGCAGCTCCGCGCCGTCTCCGAGGCGCTCGTCCTGGCGCGGGACGAGATGGACGGCGAGCGGACGCTCCCGGAGGTCCTGGACCGGGTCGAGACCAGGATCGCGGCCGAAGGGCTGGACGTGCTCGGGAAGTGGCGCACGGGCGAGCTCGCCGCCTTCCGCAGGTTCGAGCTCGCCGCCGCGCTGAACCGGCTCCGCACCCTCGAGGTGGAGCGCCGGTGACGGACGAGCGCCGGTGACGGACGGCCCGCTCTGCCTGACCGGGAGCGGCCTGGTGGCCCGGGGGCCCGCCGGCTCCGGGCTCGACCGGCTCGAGCTCCCCGGCACGGAGACCGGCGTGCGGATCGAGCCCCGGGCGATGGCCGGCGCCGACTCGCGGGCCGCACCGGGTCGGCTGCTCCGCCGAAGCGGGCGCCTCGAGGAGGAGAGCGTCCTGCTCGTGGACCGGGCGGGCCTCGTCGTCGCGCGGCGCGGGGCGGGCGCCGGGGCGGAGCCGGTCTGCGATCCGGCCCCATGGCGGTGGCGGGTCGAGGGGCCGGTGCTCGACGTCGAGCGCCGAGGCGACGACCTCGTCCTGCACCTGCCGGGCGCGCGCCTCCTGTTCCGGATGACGCCGGGCGGGACGTGGGAGGTGGCGGAGAGGACGGCCGCTCCGGAGCCCGAGCCGAAGCGGGCGAGCCGCGGTCTGGAGGTGGTGGCGAGGCCGTCGTCCGCGGCCGACGGAGAGGCGACCGTGCTCGTCCTCGTCCTGCCTCCGGGCGGGCCGCGCCCCGCCGCCGGGGGCTCCGAGGTGCCCGCCGCCGACGCCGTCGACGCCCGCCTCCGCCTGCGGCGGCGCCTCGGGCGGGTGGCCGAGGAGGCGGTCCGCGTCTCCACCCCCGAGCCGGAGTCGGACCGGGACCTCGCGCACCGGATCGCCGACGCCGCCCTCCTCCTCGGCCCCTTTCGCCGGACGGCGGGATGGCCCTCCGTCCTGCCCCCTCCGAGCCCGGACGAGCTCGCCCGTCTCCTGCGCACCGCCTCCGACCTCCTCGGAGCGGGCCCGACCCGCGAGGCGAGGGGCGTGCTCGCCGGCGCGGGGGCGCTCTTCGCGGGGGCGGAGTCACCCTTCCCCGCCCCGGCCGCGGGTCCGCTCCTCGCCCTGGCGGGCGAGTGGATGCGCTGGACCGGCCGCGCCGGGCCCGTCGCCGAGCTCGAGGAGGTGCTCCGCGCCGGCACCCGGGCGCTCCTCTCCGGAGTCGGAGACGAAGGCGGCGGAGGCGGGCTGGCCGAGGACGCGGCGGCCCTCCGCCTCCTCGCCGACGGCGCCGACGCCATGGGCCGCTCCGGGTGGGCCGAGGAGCTCCGGAGCGCGGCCGCCGAGGTACGATCGGGAGTCCGCGCCGCTCCCGGCCGGGGAGCCCCTCTCCCGGTCGCGGGCGGGGCGGCGGCAGGCGAGACATCCGGAGGGGCGGCCTCCAGGGGCACGTCCGATCCGGCGCGCGCCGCCGCGGGCCCCGTCCGGCGCCACCTCGCCCGGCTGCTCGCACCCGAGCCCGACGCCGCCTTCGGGCGGATCCGGCTCGCGCCCTCCTTTCCCGCCGGCTGGGAGCGGGCCTCGGTCGAGGGCCTCGGGGTGGCGGACGCCACGCTCCACCTCCGGTATCGGCGGGAGGGGGGCCGCCGTACGTTCACGATCCGCCAGACGTCCGGCCGGGTGCCCCTGAACGCCGTCTTCGAGCCGCTCCTTCCCACCGGGGAGGCGGGCGAGGTGCGGGTGGACGGGCGGACGGCCGACGTGGCGCGGGAGGAGGAGAGGAACGGCGTCCGGCTCCGCCTCCAGTTCCCACTCGACCCCGAGCGCGAGGTGAGCGTCGATGACACGGCCTGATCACGGAGAGGGCGGAGCCGGCATCGAGGAGCCGGCACCCCCGGCCACCGATCCGCCGCCCGAGGTGGAGCCGGACGGCGGGAAGGCCGGATGGCGCCGCTGGGCGCTGGTCGGGCTCACCCTGCTGGGCGCGGGGGTCGCCTTCCTGGTGTCGCCGGGCACGGGGATCCCCGAGGCGGGCGAGCACCTCGGCTTCGCGTCGCTGCTGCCCGCCCTCACCACGCTCGTGCTGGTCTTCTTCACGCGAGAGGTGGTGAGCTCCCTCTTCGCCGGCATCGTGGTCGCGGGCGTCGTGGTGCGCGACCTGAACATCATCGACGTCTTCCTGATCCCGAGCATCGGGAGCCGGGACTTCGCCGTGATCCTCCTGGTCTACCTGTGGGCGCTCGGCGGGCTGATCGGCCTCTGGACCCGAACCGGGGGCGCCCGCCACTTCGCGGAGTGGGCGGGCCGGCGGATCGTGCGGGGCCCGAGGACGGCGCTCTTCTTCGCCTGGCTGATGGGCGTCACGTTCCACCAGGGCGGCACCATCTCGACGATCCTGGCCGGGACCACCGTCCGCCCGGTCACCGACGCCGAGCGGGTCTCGCACGAGGAGGTCACCTACGTGGTCGACTCCACGGCCTCGCCGGTGGCGACGCTGATCCCGCTGAACGCCTGGCCCCTCTACGTGGCCAGCCTGGTCGTGGGCACGATCCCGATCTTCGCGACCGAGCAGGAGGTGGTGAGCTTCTTCTTCCGCTCGATCGTCTTCAACTTCTACGCGGTCTTCGCGGTCCTGATGACGCTCCTCTTCTCCCTCGACCTGCTGCCGTGGATCGGCGGACGGATGGAGCGGGCCCGCCGGAGGGCGCGCGAGACGGGGCAGCTGGACGAGCCGGGGGCCGAGCCGCTCACCTCCCGGGAGCTGACCCGCCTCCAGGTGCCCGTGGACTACCGCCCCGGCCTGGCCGACTTCCTCGTCCCGCTCGGGGTGCTGATCGGGGTCGCGCTCACCGGGGTCCTGCTCCCCCTCCTCGACGCCCTGCAGGCCGGCCGGATCGAGGTCTTCCTCGGGGGCATCGACGTGCCGATCGCCGAGGCGTTCGGCCTGGCGGTGCTCTCGGCCATGGTGCTGGCGCTGCTCAAGGGGATGAGCGTGAAGGGGGTGATCGACGGCTTCGTCGACGGGTGCAAGGGCGTGACGATCGGGGCCATCATCCTGGCGCTGGCGGTGACGCTGGGGCAGGTCAGCCGGGGGCTCGGCACGGCCGACTACATCGTCGAGACGACGGCCCACCTCCTGGTGCCGGTCGCGCTGCCCGCGCTCTTCATGCTGATCTGCATGGTGGTCGCCTTCTCGATCGGCTCGTCGTGGGGCACCTACGCCGTGGTCTTTCCCATCGCGATCCCGCTCGCCTGGGCCATCCACCCCGACCCCACCTACCTCTCGGTCGCGTTCGGCGCGGTGCTGGGCGGAGCGGTCTTCGGCGACCAGTGCTCACCGATCTCCGACACCACCATCCTCTCGAGCCTGGCGTGCGGATCCGACCTCATGGATCACGTCTTCACGCAGCTCCCGCTCGCCGTGGCCGCCGCCACCCTCGGAGCGCTGGCGGCCACCGGGGTGGCCTGGGTGGTGCTCTAGGCGCCTCGCGAGGTCCGGCCGCTTCGCCCGTCCCGCCGCGGCGCTCCGGCCCCCGCGGACCGTGTCCGCTCCTACCGCACCTCGAAGGTGGCGACCACGCCCCGGTGGTCCGACGGCCAGAGCCCGGACGGGGTGCGGAGCCCCGGGTCGTCGCCCGTGAGCGAGGCGTCGGTCACGACGAGATCGCCCTCGGGAGCCCGGAAGAGCACGAAGTCGATCCGCTGCTCGCTCACCAGGCCGGCGCTCCGGAGGTCGGACGAGTAGCAGCAGGTCGGCGCCTCCGGCCGGCCCGCCTCCAGCCAGGCGTCCAGGAATCCGGCGCTCCTGGCCATCCCGTACGAGGCGGTGGTGCTCCCGTCGGCGCGCGAGTTCAGGTCGCCGATGAGGATCCCGCGCCCGGCGCCCTCCATCATGGCGAGCGACTCGGCCATCTGCGCCTCCTGGAGCGGCCCGCTGATCTCGGGGATCTCGAGGTGCACGTTCAGGATCCGCACCTCCTCGTCCGGCCCCACCCGGACGTCGGCCCGCGTCCAGCCGCGCACGACCTCCAGCGGGACGGCCCCCCCGATCACGAGCTCGGCGGAGGCCTGGAAGGTGCCCGCGTCCGCGTCGTCGAAGTCGAGGTCGGAGCGCACCAGCAGGACGTCCCGGTCGGTGAACCGGAGATCCCAGAAGTCCGTCTCGCTGAACGCCATCGGCAGCTCCACGTCGATGTTCGTGGAGGCGGCGGCGGCCGTGAAGTCGAGCCCGCGATCGCCCAGCTCGGCGAGCAGCGCGCTCAGGAGGTCGAGCGCCACGGTCTCGGCCTGCACGGGATTGCCCTGCAGCACGTCTCCGGGCGCCTGGATTCGGAAGATCGGCGCCTCCTGGAGGCCGACCACGTGCGCGCCTGCCGCGGCGATCTCGTCGGCGAGCGCCGACATGCGGCTCAGCGCGTCGTTCCGGAGCACCTCGACCCAGGTCTCGGTGACGCGGACCGGAACCGACTCCGGCGTCGGCGCCGAGATCACGCGGCCGATGTCTCCGCCGAGGTAGAGGTTGCGGCTCATCACGACCAGGTCCTCGACCCGGTCGGAGGTCGGGTCGGTGGGGCCGTCGTCGTCGCATGCGGCGAGCGCCACCACGGCCAGGGCCGCGAGGAGCGGGGCCGCACGCCGGAAGGGGTGCGTCGGGGGCATGGCTCGATTCCTCGGTGGGGATCCGGGGCGGCGGGTCCGCCCCCGGAAGGCCTCCGGTGCGGCGGCCTTCCATCGAAGAAGAGAATATTCCCCGCCCGACCGGGCGAGGCGATGGGTCGGACGACGTAGCCGACCCGCCGCCGTGACGTACGGCGCGCGTCGCGTCGCTACTTCTTCTTCTTCTTCGCCTTCTCGCTCTCCATGTAGCCGCCCTCGACCAGGAGCTCCCGGAGCCGCTTCTCCCGCTTCGGAAGCGAGGTCTTCGCGATCGTGCGTGCGTAGGTGATCCGGTCCTCCTCGGAGACGCTGTCCAGGATGGAGATGGGCGCTCCGTAGCGGAGGAGGATCCGCTTTGCGTCGACTGCGACGGAATCGTTCACGACTGTCTCCCGGGGTGGTGCTCGGAGGCGCGGGGGTGGCCCCGACGTCCAGGTCCCGGCCGCGAAGGACGGCCGGCCGATCGATTGAACCCGCGGAAGAGGCCGGAGTTCCGTGCGTTCCGCCGCCTCACCCGCCGACGACGATCCCGATCGTGAGGAAGAGGTCGTGCTGGAAGTCCCCGCCGTCGTCCTCGCCCTCGAAGGGCCCGAAGAGGTCGGAGAGCTCGACGACGGCCCGCACCACCCCGAGCCTCACCTCCGCTCCGAGCCCGACGTGGCCGGCCCACTGGTTCTGGTCGCTCACGAAGGCGTCGAGCCCCTCCGCCCGCAGGTCCTCCTCCTCGAAGTCGTAGCGCTTGAGCCCGCCCCCGGCGAGGAGGTAGGGGTGCACGACCGCGAGCGAGGGAAGCGGCCGCAGCACGACCGAGCCGGTGACGGCGGCCAGGGTGCTCCGGGGCGAACACTCTCCCGGCGCGCAGCCGACGCCCTCCACCGGCACCTCGGACTCGGTGGCATAGAACCCGTCGAGGCGGAAGGCGGTGCCCGAGCCGTCGCCGAGCTCGATCCCGAGGCCGAAGGCGAGCGTCGACTCCCGCTCGCCGAGCTCGACGGCGTCGGAGCCGGAATCGACCTGCCCGAGGTCGCCCAGGGGGGCGTAGAGCCCGACGCGGGGTGTGAAGCGGAGCTGGGCGTCGGCGGCCTGCGGGATCAGCACCGACGCCGCGACCAGGAGGGCGGCGGCGGTCCAGAGGACGGGAGCACGGAGCGGTTTCATGGGTTGCCGCCCATCCTCAGTTCATCTCCTGCTCGCTGCCGGGTGCGATCGGCGCCTCGAGGTCGAAGCGGGGGATCGCCACGCGGAAGCGGGTTCCGTCGGCGCGCTCGAAGGTGTAGAACCCCTCCATGAAGCCGATCGGAGAGCGGAGGATGCAGAAGGAGCTGTACTCGTGGGCGTCGCCCGCCTCGAGGAGCGGCTGCTCGCCGACCACACCCTCGCCGTCGACCTCCGACTCCTCGCCGGCCGAGTCGTGGATGCGCCAGTGCCGGAAGAGGAGGCGGGCGGGGTCCCGTCCCTCGTTCTCCATGCGGATCCGGTAGAGGAAGACGAAGCGCCCCTCCTCCGGCTCGGACTGTCCGAGCGAGAAGCGGGGGCGTACCCGGATGCGGATCCCCTCGGTGGTGCTCTCGTACGACATGCCGGAATGATAGAGGGCGGGTGCGGGGGATGGCCAGGCCCGGCCCCCGTCCGGGCAGCCCTCCCGGAGCGGGCTTTGCTCCGTACGTCGGCCCTTCCATCTTACACTCCGACCCTTCCACAGGCCCAGGAGCCTCCGCCGATGACCGCGCCCCGCCTCTCCCGCTCGGTGGAGGACTACCTCAAGGCGGTCTTCGCCCTCACCCGGCAGGGCGAGGCGGCCTCGACCAGCGACCTGGCCGGGACGCTCGAGGTGCAGCCCGCGTCGGTGAGCGGGATGGTGAAGCGGCTCGCCGAATCCGGGCTGCTGGAGCACGTGCCCTACCGCGGCGTGCGCCTGACGGCGCGGGGCCAGCGCGAGGCGCTCCGGGTCATCCGGCGGCACCGCATCCTGGAGACGTACCTGAGTACCCGCCTCGGCTTCACCTGGGACGACGTGCACGACGAGGCGGAGCGGCTCGAGCACGCCGCCTCCGAGCGCCTGATCGAGCGGATGGCCCACGCGCTCGAGGACCCCAGCCACGACCCCCACGGCGCGCCGATCCCCACGCCGGCGGGCGAGATCGAGGCGGTCGACCACCGCACGCTGGCCGAGATCGAGCCCGGCTCCGACGTCGAGATCCGCGCGGTGGACGACGAGGATCCGGACCGGCTGCGGACGCTCGAGGCGAAGGGGCTCGTGCCCGGCGCCCGGGTGCGGGTCGAGGGGTTCGACGCCGAGGAGGGGCTGATCGCGCTGAGCGTGGACGACGACCGAGCGGAGCGCCAGCTCATCGGGCCCACGCTGGCGAGGCGGGTCTTCGTCATCCAGATCGAGGGCTGAGCTCCCGGGAGAGGCCGGTCGTCGTAGCGGTGCTGGAGGGCCGTCGAGGCCGGGGAACTCCATTCCCGTCCTCCTCGGCACCTTCGCCGTCACTCCACTCCGGGGGGGGGCTCCCCCGGCACCAGCCCCACCACCTCGATCCCGCCGCCCCGCGCGTCGTCGATGGCATCCACCACCTGGCCGTACGTCACCGACGGATCGCCCCGCACGAAGAGCACCTTCCGGGGCCGGTCCTGGAAGATCCCCCGGATGCGCGCCTCGAGCTCGGCCGTGGGCACGGGGATCTCGTTGATCGTGTACGTCGGGCCCGGCCCCACGGTCAGGATGATCTGGTCCTGCGGCTGATCGCTTCCCGGCCTCTCCTCGACCGGGGGCACCTGGACCTCGATCCCCTTCTGGAGCGCGGGCTGGATGACGAGGAAGATGATCAGGAGCACGAGCAGGACGTCGATCATCGGCGTCATGTTGATCTCGGACATCGAGCCGCCCTTTCCGCCCGTCGACATGGCCATGGCTCAGCCCTCCTCCCCGCCGGCGTCGTCCGACTCCGGCGTGGTGATCGCGCCGATGGTGCGCACCCCCGCCGCCCGAGCCGCCTCGATGGCCTCGAGGACCACGGAGTAGCGCACCCCCTCGTGGCCCCTCAGGAAGAGGAGGTGGTCGCCGGGACGACGGGCGTAGATCGCCCGCAGGTGCGGAGCGAGCTGCTCCGGGCGCACCGGCTCGTTCTCGACGTAGAACGCCCCCTCGGCGTCGATGCCCATCGTGATCACGTCGTCGTCCGGCTCGGCCACCACGTGGATCGCCCGGGGTGGCGTGGCCTCGTAGCTGGCCAGCACCGGCGTCACCACCATGAAGATGATCAGGAGCACCAGCATGACGTCGACCATCGGCGTGACGTTGATGTCGGCCGTGACCGCGTCCTCCTCGAAGCCGGTGACGGTCGGGATGGCCGACCCCCCGTAGGCGGAGGAGCTGCGCGAGCCGGTCGAGCGCTCGTCGGCCACCCTACGACTCCGTCGCGGGGGCGGCCTCGCGGGCCGTCCGCCCACCGCGGGCCATCTCCACGTCGAGGCCGCCCCGGAGCGCCTCCCGCTTCATCATCCAGTCGATCATCTCGCGGCCGGCGTACGCCAGCTCCGAGAAGAGCGTCTCCAGCCGTCCGGTGAAGTAGTTGTAGAGCCAGACCGCGGGAATCGCGACCAGGAGCCCGATCGCGGTGGCGATGAGCGCCTCGGCGATCCCGGCCGAGACGGCCTCGAGCCCGCCGCCCCCGGTGGTGGCGATGCCCTGGAAGGAGTTCACGATCCCGACCACGGTGCCGAGCAGGCCGACGAAGGGGGCGGTGGCGCCGACGGTGGCCAGGGTCCCGAGGCCCTTCTTCAGGTCGGCGGCCAGGAGGATCTGCTCCCGCTCCACGGCGCGCTCGGCCGACGTGATCGCCGGGCCCGCGAGCTTGGGGTCGTTCAGCAGGGGGGCCACTTCGCGCAGCGCCTCGCCCAGGACCGACGCCACGTGGGAGTTCTCGTGCTCCTCGGTCAGCGCGAGGGCGTCCCGGACCCGCTCCTCTTCCAGGGCGTCCGAGAAGAGGGGCGAGAACTCACGCGTGGCCCTCCGCATCTTCTGGAGCCGCCACCACTTCAGGGCCGCCACCGTCAGCGAGAGGATGCTCATGCCGATGAGGACGAAGACGATCCCCCGGACGAACCACCCCATCTGCACCCACATCTCCATCCAGGACACGTGCTGCATCGCTGCCCTCCTCGTTCGGGCGACGGACCCCGGCCGTCCGGCCGGGGCGCCGACGCTTCATCTCAGGATCACTGCCGGACGTTGAACGTGATCGGCATCTGCGTGAGCATGCGGACGTTCTGCCCGCCGACCCGGGCCGGGCGGAAAAGCATGTCGCCGAGGACCTGCCGGGCGGGGCGGGTGAAGGCGTCGTTCGAGGACGAGAGGATCTGCACCGATCCCATCTCCACACGGCCGTTCGCGTCGATGACGAACTGCACCACGACCCGCCCCTCGACGCCCATGTCCCGGAGGCGCTCGGGGTAGAGGCGCTGGAGCATCCGGGCGATCGCGTCGCGGTTCGTGAGCTCGGGCTGCCGGTCCACCGTCGCGGCCACGAAGGTCCCGTCGCCGCCGGCGCCTCCTCCTCCGCCGGCACCCGCGCCCTCGCCCCCGGCCCCCCCGGCCTCCTCGGGCGGCTGTCCACCGGCACGGCCGCCGGGGGCGCCGCGGCCGCGGACGTCCTCCGGGCTCACCGGCTCCTGGGCGCGGGGCTCGGGAATCCCCGAGAGCTCCTCGGGCACGTCCAGCTCCTGGAATCCGGCCGGCTCGTCGGGGGAGGTGGGCTCTTCCGGCGCGTCCCGCGGCTGACGGGGAGCGGGCGCGCGCTCCTGCTGCCGCCGGGCGGGCGCCGGCTCGTCGGGAGCGGCGCGCTCGGGCTCCTCGGCCGCCGGCGCAGGCTCCATCTCGGGCGGCTCCGGGATCTCGGTCACGTCGACGTAGGTGACCTCTTCCGGATCGATCTCGTCCTCCGCGGCCCGCTCTCCGTCGCCGGTGCCCGCGGCCCAGACGATGCCGCCCAGCAGGAGGAGGTGGGCCAGGAGCGAGACGCCGATCCCCCAGGGATTCCGCATCCAGCTCCCCGCGCCGGGGTCCGAGGCGATCAGCTTGGAGAACAGGATCCCTCCCGATTTCGTCGGGCGTGCGGCGGCAGAAGATGGCCGCCGAAAACGCAAGGCGCGTGCCCGGCGGGCGGCGAGCGCCCGGGGGGTCGATCGGTCGAGCGGGAGGGGAGTGGCCGAGCGCGACGGGATCGTCTGCCCGGAGCGCGAACGGACCGGAGTGGCCGTCGCGGTTCAGACCTCGGGCGAGGCGCCCGGGAGCCTTCTGGCTGGAAGGTGTGCGGCGGGGTGCGGCGGGCCCTCACCACCGGAGCCGGAAACGGCGCGGGGGCCGGACTGAGCCGGCCCCCGACACCTCGCCTTCTCTGCGGCGATCCCGGGACTACTCGTTCGGGTTCAGCTCCGAGATGTAGAGCGTCGCCGAGCGCATCTCGTCGCCGTACGTGCCCACCCAGATGTCGTACCGTCCGCTCATCGGCTGCGAGAAGAAGAGGAGCGGGTTCAGCCCGGTGTAGCCGTCGTCGTCGCAGACCCAGCGGCCGTCGGGAGTGTTGACCAGGAGCGTGACGTCGTAGTCCGACATCGCGTAGATGTAGAGCGGGAAGGTGCTCCCGGCCTCGTAGTGGAGCTTGAAGTCCGGCCGGTCGGCCACGTAGCCGTAGCCGCAGGAGCCCACGTCGACCTGTCGGCTGCCGCCGGCGGTCAGGCTCCTGGTGTGCGGATCCGGGGTGAAGCCGCTGTTCAGCGAGATCTCACCGTAGGTCGAGCTCGCGTCGAAGTTCTGCGCGGAGACCGACGGGACCGCCAGGAAGGCGAGGAGGAAGAGCGAGGTACAGGCCGAGAAGATGGCACGCATGGGACGGGGGGCCGAAGGGAGAATGCCGGATCGCGGGTCGCCGGAAGGCGGGGCAGCGGCGGCGGAACGGAGGAACGACGATCCAGTCTAGCGGCACGCCCTTCACCTGACAACATTCGAGCGGGCGCGCTCGCGCGCGACGTGGCGCGTCCGGCGGTCCGACCCCTATGTTCGGTTCGAGCAGGGCCGGGGGATCCTCTCCGCCGACGGGACCGCATGGACCGGATCGAGCTACTCAGGAAGGTGCCCCTTCTCGGTAACACCGAGCCGGCGTTCCTGGAGAAGCTCTCCGGGAGGACTCGTGTCGTCGAATTCGCCCCGGAGGCCCGGATCGTCGAGCTCGGCGACCCCGGCGACGCGCTCTACATCCTGGTGGAGGGGAAGGTGCAGGTCCTCTACCCCGGCCGGAGCGACGACTTCGAGCTGGCCCGTCTCGGCCCGGGCGAGTTCTTCGGCGAGATGGCGCTCCTCAACCGGAAGCCCCGCAGCGCCACGATCCGCGCCCTGACTCCCGTTCAAGCGCTCGCGCTCGGGCGTGACGACTTCCGGGACGTGCTGATCGAGGCGCCCCGGATCGGCATCGGCCTCCTCGAGATCCTGTCCAACCGCATCCGGAACGCGGACGAGCAGATCAGCGGTCTCAGCGAGGAGGCGCTCCGCGATCCGCTCACCTCGCTGCTCAACCGGAGGGCCTTCCACGAGCGCCTCCGCGAGGAGGTGGAGCGCCAGGCACGCTACGACGATGTCTTCTCCTTGATCCTGCTCGATGTCGACCACTTCGACACCGTGAACGACTCCTTCGGCCACGAGGCCGGCGACCGGGTCCTCGCCTGGATCGGTCGGCTGCTCACCGAGCACACGCGCACGGCGGACGTCCCCTTCCGCATCGGGGGAGAGGAGTTCGCCGTGCTGGCGCCCGCGACCAGCGGAGAGGAGGCGGAGCATGCGGCTCGCCGGCTGGTGCAGGTGGTCGACGAAGCCAGGCCGCCGCTCGAGGCGGAGGTCCGACTCACCCTCTCGGGGGGGTTCGCTTCCTGCCCCTCGGACGGGAAGAACGGGGCCGCGCTCTACGCCGCGGCCGACCACGCGCTGCTCCGCGCGAAGGCCGAGGGACGGAATCGCGTGCTCTCGCCGCTTCCGGCGGGCTGAGCGGCGCGCTTCCCGGAACCCGCCGGCGCCGGCTCCTACGCCGGACGTCCTGCCACCGCGATGATCCGCCCGCCCGGGGCGGAGCCGGTCTCCTCGATGTCGGGGTCGCGGAAGGAGCGCCGACGCTCCGGCTCCCGGAAACCCGCCTCGCGCAGGTGGAAGGCGAGCTCGGGCCAGGCGACGATCGCGTAGGGGTGCTCGCGCGTCTCCGTCTGCACCTCCGCACCGTCACGGTCGAACACCCGGTAGCGCTCGTGCGTGGCGAAGACCGCCCGGTCGGAGTCGAGCGAGTGGGTGCGGTGGAGCGCCACCTCCCGGCCGCCCTCTGTCTCGCAGCGCAGCTCCGTGGGCCCGGCGTAGTCCCAGAGGATCCCGAGGAGGTCGGGAACGTCGAGAACGACGAGCCCCCCCGGCCGCAGCGCCCGGTGGCACCTCTCGAGGCTCCGCCGGCGCTCGTGGGGGTCGAGGACGTGCGAGAACGAGGAGTTGAGCCCGACCACCAGATCGTACTCCGCCTCTCCGGTCACGTCCCGGAACCCGCCGGGCCGGACCTCCACGCCTTCGAGCCTCGATGCCACGGTCTGAGCGTACGCCCGGAAGTCGGGATCGGGCTCCATCCCGACCACCTCCCACCCGGCCCGTGCGAGCGGCTCGAGCAGACGGCCGTTGCCGCATCCGACGTCGAGCGCGCGGAGCGGACGGTCCCCTCGCCGCCGGAGCGCGGCCGGAGCCCGGCGCTCCACCGTCCGCCGCAGGAAGGCCGCCGCGTCGTCCGCGGGCGAATCGAGTGCGGCGTACAGCTCGGCGGCGGAGAGCCGGCGGCTCAGGACCCGTCCGCCTTCACCCACCGGTCGAGCCAGTCGATCGTCTCGGCCAGCGTGTGCATCACCGACTCGCGGCCCCGGTAACCGTGGCTCTCCTCGGGAAGCACCACCAGCCGCACCGTGCCGCCGAGGCCCTTCACCGCGTGGTACATGCGCTCGCTCTGGAGCGGGAAGGTGCCCGAATTGTTGTCCTCGGCGCCGTGGATCATGAGCATCGGCTCGTCGATCCGGTGGGCGTGCATGAACGGGCTCATGGCGAAGTAGAGGTCCGGCGCCTCCCAGAAGGTCCGCTCCTCGGTCTGGAACCCGAAGGGGGTGAGGCTCCGGTTGTACGCCCCGCTCCGGGCGATGCCGGCGCGGAAGAGATCGGAGTGCGCGAGGAGGTTGGCGGTCATGAAGGCGCCGTAGCTGTGCCCCCCCACCCCGATCCGGTCCCGGTCGGCCACGCCCATCTCCACCAGCTGATCGATCGCCGCCTCGGCCGAGAGCACGAGCTGGTCTACGAACGTCTCGTTCGCCTCGTCGCCTCCGACGAGCGGCATCGAGGGGCCGTCGAAGACGACGTAGCCCTGCGTCAGGAAGAAGAGGTGCGAGGAGCCGCCGATGCGGGTGAAGCGGTGGGGTGAGCCCCGCACCTGGGAGGCGATCCGCGCGTCCGTGTAGTCGAACGGATACGCCCAGATCACCGCCGGCCGCCGCTCGCCTTCCCGGTAGTCCGGCGGAAGGTACACGTCACCGGAGAGCTGCACGCCGTCGGCCCGCTCGTAGGTGACGAAGCGCTTCTCCACGCCCGCGAGCTGCGGGTGCGGATGGGGGAAGTCGGTGAGGGCCCGGCGCTCGCCCGTCCGGAGGTCCCGCACGAAGTAGTTAGGCGGGTCCTCGACGCTCTCCCGGCGGGTGACGATCCGGGCCGCGCCGTCGTCGAGCAGCGCCACCACCACCTCGTACTCGTCCGTGCCGGAACGCCAGAGGCGCTCCGTCTCGAAGGTCTCGACATTCAGCCGATCGAGGAAGGGACGGTCTCCCTCCTCCGAGGCGCCGGCCCCGGTCAGGTAGACCCGGTCGCCCTCCTGGACGACGAGCCGCTCGCCGGTCCCGGTCGGGGCGCGTACGGGGCTTCCCGGATCGGCGTAGCGGTCCTCGTAGTTCCGCTCCCATACCTGCCGGGGCGAGCCCCCCTCCGTGCCCAGCTCGACGAGCCGGGTGCGCACGGTGCGGCTCGGCCGGTGGCGGGTGTTCAGGAAGGTGGCGCCCTCCTCGCTCCGCATCAGGCTCGAGAAGCGGAGCTCGGTGTCCAGCCACCTCCGCCCCTCACCCTCGAACGGGGGGTCGAGGAGCACGAGGCGGTCCCGCAGGTCGGCCGGCGAGCGGCTGTCGCCCTCGTCGAGCGCCTCGACCCAGAGCAGCGTGTGCGGCTCGGCATCGACCCACTGGTGGGAGCGTGGATCGTCCGACACGCCGCCGATCGGGATCTCCTCCTGGAGGGGCAGGTCGTGCAGCCGGCGGACCGTCCGGCCCCGATCGTCCCAGATCTCGACCTCGGTGGGGAAGCGGTACCACGGGACGAGGTACGAGAAGGGGCGCACCACGCGCTCCACCAGCAGATACTCGCCGCTCGGCGACGCGGTGAGGTCCCCGTAGACGGCGGCCGGGTCGAGGTCCGTCCGCTCGGCGGTCTCCACGTCCACCAAGACCGGCACGGAGGTCATGTAGTACTCGAAGAGCGCCGCGTCGTGGGGGCCCTCGAGGAGGTCCTGGTAGGTGCGGACCGGGGCGTCGGTGCCCGCCGACTCCTGCACGACGGGGCCGGTCGGAACCCCGGGCTCGGCGGGCGGATCGCCCCGGTCCGCGGGGACGAGGCGGCAGAGGAGGCTGCGGGAATCGGGCATCCAGTCACAGGCGTCGCCCGCCGCCTCGTTCAGCTCGGGGCCGAGAAGGCGGCGGAGCGAGTCGTCGTCGACCGCGCCCATCCAGAGCTCGATGCCCTCGTCCGTGTCACGGGTGACGACGAACCTCCCTCCGGCCGGCGCGAAGTCGGGAAAGCCCCACCCTTCCTCGCCCGGCGCCTCGATCCGCCGCTCCATTCCGTCCTCGACCCGCAGCGCGCTGAACCCCGTCACCCACGAGGGGCCGGAGCGGCCGTTCGTCCGCGGGTTGATGCGGACGCCCGCCAGCCGGAGCATCGGCTCCGCCATGTCGGCGATGGTGGGCATGCTGCGGCGGTGCGCCAGCAGCAGCCACTCCCGGTCGGGCGCCGGCACCACCGAGGGCGCCCGCGGCGCGTCCAGGATCTCCACCACCTCGGCCGGTGGCAGGCGGTAGGGCTCCTGGCCTGCGAGCTCCGCCCCCGGCACGAGGGCGAGGAGGAGGAGGAGGAGGAGCGAGAGCGCGCGCGGTAGCGGGTCGGCAAGGCGGAGCATGGCGGTCCTCTTCGAGGCGGATCGTCCCCTCATGATGACGCCCCGGACCGTCCGGATCAACGCGGAGCGGCTCGTAACGCGGCCCGCTGTACTTCTTCAACGGCCTTCTAGACTTCCTCCTCCACCCGGTGGCCCCGCTCCTCGAGGGCGGCCACGACCTCGTCCACGTGATCGCGGCCGCGAGTCTCGAGCTGGATGACGATCTCGACGTCGCCCACCGAGATGTCCGCGAAGGCCCGCCGGTGGGCGACCTCGAGCACGTTCGCTCCGCAGCGGGCCACGGCGTCGGTGAGCCCCGCGAGCGCGCCCGGCCGGTCGGGCACGGTCACGGCCAGGCGGGTCACCCGGCCGTCGGCCACCAGCCCCCGGTCGATGATCCTCGAGATCATGTTGATGTCGATGTTGCCCCCGCAGAGGAGGGGCACCACCACCTCGTCCTCCGCCACGGGAATGCGACCGGAGAGGAGCGCCGCGAGCGGTGCGGCCCCTGCGCCCTCGGCCACGGTCTTCTCCCGCTCGAGCAGCAGCAGGATGGCCGAGGCGATCTCCTCCTCGCCGACGAGGACGATGTCGTCGACATGCTCCTCGATCAGCGGGAAGGTCAGCTCACCCACGCGCTTCACGGCGATCCCGTCGGCGATGGTGTCGCCGCTCTCGATGGGCACGATCCGGCCCGCCTTCCTCGACTCGTAGGCCGACGGAGCCTGGGCGGCCTCCACCCCGACGATGCGCACGTCCGGATTCAGCGCCTTCAGCGTGAGGGCGATGCCCGAGATGACGCCGCCCCCCCCGATCGGGACGACCACCACGTCCAGATCGTCGACCTGCTCGACGAGCTCCAGGCCGATCGTGCCCTGCCCCGCGATCACCCAGGGATCGTCGTAGGCGTGCACGAGGATCGAGCCCTCCTCGGCCTCCACCCGGAGCGCCTCCTCGAGGGCGGCCGAGAAGCGGGTCCCGGTCAGCCGGACCTCGGCCCCGTAGCTCCGCGTGTTGGACACCTTGATGAGCGGCGTCGTCTCCGGCATGACGATCGTCGCGGGCACCCCGAGGCGGGCGGCGTGATAGGCGACCGCCTGCGCGTGGTTGCCGGCGCTCGCGGTGACGACGCCCCTCCGCCGCTCCTCGGTCGAGAGCTGCAGGAGCCGGTTGAGGGCACCCCTCTCCTTGAAGGCCCCGGTGCGCTGCAGGTTCTCGAACTTGAAGTGGACGCGTCCCGGGATCAGGTCGGCGAAGACCAGCGACCGGGTGCAGGGGGTGAGGACGATCTCGTCCCGGATCCGCTCGCGGGCGTCCCGGACGTCGTCGATCGAGATCACGGTTCCGTCCGGCCGCGCGAGCGGTGGAGGTGCAGGATCCGCCACCGCTCTCCCTCCCGGTGCAGGATCCACGTTCCGGACAGGGTCTCCGCTCCCTCCACGTCCCCTTCCACGGCGCGGTGCCTCCGGAAGACGAAGGCGAGGCTGCCCAGGATCTCGGTGCGCGACTCCAGGAGCTGCCAGCTCCCCCCCTCGTCGTCCTCGTCCTGCCGGAACACGGTCGCCTGCGGATGGAGCAGCGAATCGAGGGGTGTGTCCGAGCGCCCCTCCAGCGCCGCCTCCGCCGTCTCGATCACCTCGATGGCGGAATCGGCGACCGGGCTGCCCAGCCGCCCGCCCGTGGTCGCGATCGGCCCCTCGCCGTCCTGGTCGAGGTCCGCGCGCCGCTCCAGCTTGCACCCCGACAGCGCCGTTCCGAGCACCAGGAGCCCGGCGGCGAGGACGGCGAGACCCCGACGCCTCATCCCCCGGCTCTCTCCCACACGGAAACCCGCAACGGCGGCTCCACGCGACAGTGGAAGTAGAGCCGGTTCACTCCTCCCACGATCCGGTTCTCCCGCCTGTCGCGGCACTTCGGGTGGTCGGTGCGGTCGTTCTCCACCAGGACCACGCGCTCCTCGCCGGCTTCCTCCTCGACCTCGCGGAGCCGCTCGAGCAGCACCTCCAGGAGGAGTCCCTCCGCCTCGTCCTGCACGTCACCCTCGGCGGTCGCGGTGATCTCCCTCGACTCGCCCACCTTCCGCCACCCCTCCTCGAACTCCTCGCGTGAGAGGGTGAGGGCGCGGTCGCGCTGGAAGGCGACCTCGGTCAGCGCCTTGGATTCGAAGTTCGGCTGCACGCTCTCGACGCGGCTTCCGTATCGGCGGAGGATCATGGGTGGGTACGTCCGTTCGGGGAGGCGGGGCCGACCACGTGGAAATGGCGTTCCGGCGGGGAGAGCGTCAAGCAGGCGCCTCACCCGTGGCCGAGGATCTCCTCCAGCTCCTCGGGGCTGAGCTCCCGGTCCAGCTTCGAGCCCATGCCCCGCGGCGAGCGGGAGTGCGCTCCGCGCCGGCTGGCCGGCCCCTCCTCCTTGCGGGGCGCGCCGGCGTAGTCGAACTCCGGGAGGTGGATCCGCTCGACCGGGCGCCCGAGACGGTACTCGAGCGTCTTCAGCGCGCCCAGGTCGCCCGCGGTGACGAAGGTGACGGCGTTGCCCGCCGCCCCCGCCCGTCCGGTGCGGCCGATCCGGTGCACGTAGTCCTCCGGATCGAGCGGGATATCGTAGTTGACCACGTGGCTGATGCCCTCGACGTCGAGCCCCCGCTGGGCGATGTCCGTCGCGACCAGCACCCGCACGTCGCCCGTGGCGAATCGGTCCAGCGCGCGGGTGCGGTGGCTCATGTGCCGATCGGAGTGCATCACCTCGGTCCGGATCCCCTCCCGCTCCAGCCTCGACTCGAGCACGTCGGCCCCGGCCTTCGTGCGGGTGAAGACGAGGACCTGGTCCCACCCGGACTCGCCGAGCAGGTGGAGCAGGAGCTCCGGCTTCTTCTCGGGCTTCACGGAGTAGGCGGTCTCGGTGATCCCCGCCGCCGTGGTGCCGGAGGGAGCGGCCTCGAGCCAGATCGCATCGTCGGTCACCTGCAGCGACAGCGCGTGCACCCCGTGGGGCATCGTCGCGCTGAAGAGCATCGTCTGCCGGTCCGAGGGCACCCCCCGCATCACGTCCTCGATCTGCGGGCGGAATCCCATGTCGAGCATCCGGTCCGCCTCGTCGAGGATGAAGAAGCGCAGGCCCGAGAGGTCCACGTTGCCCCGGCCCATGTGGTCGATGAAGCGGCCGGGGGTGGCGGTGATGATCTCGTAGCCCTCGCGCAGCGCGTCGAGCTGGGGACCGTAGCCCACGCCCCCGTAGATGGAGTGGCAGCGCAGCGCCGTGCCCCGGGCCAGCGCCTCGGTGTCGTCGGCCACCTGCTGCGCGAGCTCCCGGGTCGGGCAGAGCACGAGGCACTGGAGCCCGCCCCCGGCCTCGATCCGCTCCAGCGCGGGAATCATGAAGGCGCCGGTCTTCCCCGTGCCCGTCTGCGCGATCCCGACCACGTCCCGCCCCTCGAGCGCGGGGGGGATCGCCTTCCACTGGATCGGCGTCGGCACGACCCAGCCCTCCGCCTCGACCGCGGCGAGCCTGGCCTCGGAGAGCCCGAGCTGCTCGAACGTTCGCTTCGCTTCTTCTGCCACCGTACGCCTTTTCCGGGAGATGTGCTCGTCCATTCGGCGGACGCCCCGGTCGGGACGCCCGCTCGCGATACCCGTAGGGCGGGGGCGGGGTCCGCCCGGTCGGCTGCGGTGGGGCCGGTCAGCCGCCACGTGCCGGGCTGGAGCCGCCGCTCCGCCCGCAGAACGTTCGCCGCGGGGTCGGTTTATGAGGGAGCGCCGGCGGACGAGCGCCGGCGCGGTTCCGTGACGAGCGGTCCCGCACCTTCGACTTCCCCGAGGAGCGATCGTGTCCGACCCCGAATCCTCCGGCTCTCGCAGCTCCGACGGCTCCGGCGGCTCTGAGCCGGTCCGGATCCTCTTCGTCTGCCTCGGCAACATCTGCCGCTCGCCGCTCGCGGAGGGAGTCTTCCGCCACCTGGCCGGGGAGCGGGGCCTGGAGGGGCGCGTGACGGCCGAGTCGGCGGGAACCGGCGGCTGGCACGTCGGCCAGGCGCCCGACCCCAGGAGCCGCGAGGTGGCCGAGCGGAACGGAATCGCGCTCGAGGGCTCGGCGCGGCAGGTGGCCCCCTCCGACCTGGAGGAGTTCGACTGGATCATCGCGATGGACGCCTCGAACCGGGACGCCCTCCTCGCCCTCGCCCCGTCCGCCGAGCGGGCGCGGCTCCACCTCCTTCGCGAGTTCGATCCCGAGGGCGGCCCCGAGGCGGAGGTCCCCGACCCCTACTACGGCGGAGAGGGCGGATTCGACCGCGTCTACGAGATGGTATACCGGTCGTGCGAGGCGCTGCTGAACCGGGTGGTCGAAGAGGAGGGGGCGGGATGAAATCGGAGGGGTCGGAAAGGCACGGCGGGTGCCGGTGAGCGACGGGGCGAGACTCCCCGGTCCCCTCCGCGCCGAGGTCGAGGAGGCCCTCCGCCTGGCCGTCGGCTCCCACGCGGCCGTGGCCCAGGTGCGGCCGGTCGGTGGAGGGTGCATCAATCCGGCGCGCCGCGTGGTCACCGAGGACGGCTCGGAGTTCTTCCTGAAGTGGAACGAGGACGAGCTGCCCGGCCTGTTCGAGCGTGAGGCGGACGGTCTCCGGGCGCTGCGAGAGGCGGCCCGGGAGACCAGGATCCGGGTGCCCGAAGTCGTGGCGGTCGGCGGTGAAGGCGAGGGTGTGCGAGCGGGGTTCCTCCTGCTCGAGCACGTGGGGCAGGGGAGTCCCGGCGAGTCGTACGGGCGGGACCTCGGCCGGGGCCTCGCGACCCTCCACCACCGGGAGCGGGTGGATGCGGCCGCGACGGCCGGGCCGCCCCCGCGCGAATCTCCCTGGGGATGGGAGCGGGACAACTGGATCGGCTCGCTTCCGCAGTCGAACCCGCCGCACGCGACGTGGGCGGAGTTCTGGTGGGAGGAGCGGATCCGCCCGCAGTGGGAGCGCGCCCACGACGCGGGGCTCCTCGCCTCGGCCGGCGACGACCGGCTCCTGGAAGGGGTCCGAGCGGCGCTGCCCGCGCTCGTGGAGCCGGCCGAAGAGGACGGCGCCTCCCTTCTCCACGGAGACCTCTGGAGCGGGAACGTCTACCCGGGACCGGAGGGCGAGCCCGTCCTCATCGATCCAGCCGCCTACCGGGGCCACCGGGAGGTGGACCTGGCCATGGCGGAGCTGTTCGGCGGCTTTCCGGCGGAGTTCCTGCCCGCGTATCGCGAGGTATGGAGGTTGCGGCCCGGGTATGCGGACGGCCGACGCGCCGCCTACCAGCTCTATCCGCTGCTGGTGCACGTGAACCTGTTCGGGACGGGCTACGTGGGGCGGGCGCGGGCGGCGGCGGGGACGGTGGCGAGGGTCGGCTGAGGGCGAGGGCTCGGGCGAGCGCGCGGATCGGCGGAGGGCGGGGAGAGGGCTGAGCGCGCGGGTCGGCAGGGCCGCAGGAGATCCGCCCCGACCTCACCCTCCGGCGAGCTCCGCGATCCTCCCGATCCCGTCCTCGAGCAGGCTCTCGGCCGACGCGAAGCTCATCCGGACGAAGCGGTCGTCGCCGAAGGCGCCGCCCGGAACCAGCGCGACGCCGGCCTTCTCCAGCATCCAGGTGCAGACGTCGGAGGCATCGTCCCGGTCGGGGCCGAAGAGCGGATCGACCCGGAAGAAGAGGTAGAAGGCGCCCATCGGGCTCAGGTACTCGAGCGCCGGGAGCCGCTCGTCCATGAGGCGGGTGACGAGGTCGCGGCGGCGGCGGAAGGCGCCCTTCATCTCGCGCACGGCCTCCTCGGTCCGCTCGCCCCCCTCGAGGGCCGCGAGCGCCGCCACCTGCGAGGGCGTCGCCGCGTTCGACGTCGTGTGACTCTGGAGGGCGCCCATCTTCGCCGCCAGCTCCGGGTCGGTGGCGGCGAAGCCGATCCGCCATCCCGTCATCGCCATGCTCTTGGACACCCCGTCCACCACCACGAAGCGTCCCAGCGCGTCCGCCGGCAGCTCGAGCACGCCCGGGGCCCGGTCCCGGTCGTCGCCGTAGTAGATCCGTCGGTAGATCTCGTCGCTGATCAGGACCACGTCCCGCTCGCGGCACCAGCGCGCGACCGCCTCCAGCTCGTCGGCCGGGTAGACGGTTCCGGTCGGGTTGGAGGGGGAGTTGAGAAGGAGCGCGCGGGCGCCCCCCGCCGCCGCACGGTCCAGGTCCTCGGGACCGACACGGTAGTCGCGCTCCTCGGGGCCCCTGACCGGGACCGGCTCGGCCCGGGCCAGCGTCACCATCTCCGGGTAGCTGGTCCAGTAGGGGGCGGCGATCAGGACCCGGTCGCCCGGACCCGCCAGGCAGAAGAGCGCGTTGAAGATCGCCTGCTTGGCGCCGCAGGTGACCACCACCCCCTCCGGGAGTACCTCCTGCACGGCTCCCGCGCCCAGCCTCTCGGCGACCGCCTGCCGGAGCTCCGGGAGCCCCGCCGCCGGCGTGTAGCGGGTGCGGCCCGCCCGCACCCCCTCGACGGCCGCATCCACCACGAACGGGGGGGTGTCGAAGTCGGGCTCGCCGGCGCTCAGGTCGATCACGTCACGGCCCTGACCCCGGAGGCGCTTGGCCAGGGAGCTGACCGCGATGGTCGCGGAGGGCCGGAGCAGGGAGATGTTCTCGCTGAGCGCCATGGGCTCGGAGGTCGGGGGGGAGAGGGATCGGCAATATCGGCGTCTCCATCGGCGCGCATCAAGCGCGCCAGCGCCCCGGAGCGCGGCCGGACCACCGCCGGATCCCGCCGACCCTCGTTGACCCCGGTTCCGGGCGCCGGGAGATTCCGGCATGCCCGACTCCCCTCCCTCCGCTCCCGGTCTCTCCGAGGACACTCCCGATCTCGCCGGGCCGGTCGCCTGGCTCGACTACGTCGACCCCGCCTCCTACCTCGTGGAGCATCGCCTCGCGCGCCGGGAGTCGGGACCCGGGGGTCGGCCGGTGGAGCGGCGTCCCTTCGAGATCCTCCCGCCTGGAAGCGCGCTCCTCGATCCGGACGATCCCGGCTGGGTGGCGTACCGCGAGGCGATGGAGGCGGAGGCCCGGCGCCTCGGGGTCGAGATGCGCCGTCCGGATACGGTTCCCTGGAGCCGGAAGGCGCACGAGCTGGCGCTCCTCTGCCGGGAGCACGGATGCTTCGACGCCGTGCACCGGGCGCTCTTCCGGGCGTACTGGGTGGAGGGGCTCGACCTGGGCCGCGTCGACGTGCTGGTCGGGATCGCGGCGGCCGAGGGGCTCGAGCGCACCGAGGTGAAGGCGGCGCTCGACGTCGACCGGCTGTCGGGCCGGGTCGGCGAGCTGCGCGAAGCCGCGGAACGGAGCGGCGTGCGGGGGGTTCCCACGCTCCGGGCGGAGGGGCGGACCCTCGAAGGATATCCCCCCGAGGGGGCGCTGGTGTCCTTCCTGCAGGGCTGACGGCCCCCGCCCGCCCTTCCGGAAGATCCCGCAGAGCTCGGAGGACCGAAGCCCGATGGCCGGATACCAGCGCAGGACCGCCCTCCCCCCCTCCCGCGTCCTGGAGATGGCCGAGGGCCTCCTCCCGGAGCGGATCGGACTCGAGAAGACGAAGGGCTCGGGACACGGCGCCACCTACTCGGGTGCGGAGGGCACGGTGACGCTCACCGCCCACCGGCACGGACCGTACACGGACGTGGTCGCGTCGACGGACCGTCTCCGGACCTCCCGGATGGACTACGAGATCCAGAAGTTCCTGAACGAGCTCCCCTACGAGCCCGGCGACCGGGGCGGCCGCGGATCCGGCGAGCCCCGCGGGGTCCCCATCGACCTTCCGGCCTGACGTGGAGAGCTTCGAAGAGCTCGGCCTCGCGCCCGAGCTGGTCGAGTCGCTCGCCTCCGAGGGCATCGAGGTGCCGACCGAGTTCCAGGCGTCTGCGCTGCCGGTGATCCGGCAGGGCAACAACCTCGTCGGCCGCGCCGGACCGGGAGCCGGGGTGCTGGTCGCGTACGGCGCCGCCCTCCTGGATCGCCTGGAGCCGGGAGCCGGCCGTCCCGCCGCCGTGGTGGCCGCCCCGACCGGCGAGGCCTCGCTCCGGCTGGCCGAGTCGCTCGCCCGGCTGGGGCGCGGCACGGGTCACGACGTCGCGGCGGTCGGCTCGCCCTGGGCGCTGCCGGAGCGAGCCGACGTCCTCTTCGCGACGCCCGCCGATCTCGCCCGCCTGGTATCCGAAGCCCGACTCAAGCTGGACGCCGTCGAGGCCTTCGTCGTCGACGGAGCGGCCGCGATCGAGGGGCTCGAGGGGCTCGACGACCTCACCACCGTCATGGAGGGGCTTCCGGCCGCCGCGCAGCGGGTGGTCGTCTCGCTCCCGGTGACGGAGGGCGTCTCCGCGCTGGTCGACCGGACCGTGCGGCGGGCGGTGACCGTACCGCCCCGGCCGGCCGGCGGCGAGGAGGAGTCCTCGCCCGTCCGGCGTGGGCGCCTGCGCTACCTCGTCACGCCCGAGGACGAGGACGACGCCCTGCTGGCCGAGGTGGCCCGCACCCTCGAGTCCGAGGAGGTCCGACACGTGCTCGTCTTCGCCCGCTCCGAGGACCGGGCGGCCGACGCCGGCGACCTCCTGACGCTCCACGGCTACCTCGCCGGAGCCCCGGGCGACGAGGCGGTGCCCGTCTGGCTGGGCGTGGACGCCGGAGAGGCCCGGGGGGCCGTGCCCGACGGCGCGGAGATGACGGTGCTCAGCATGGACGTTCCTCCCGACACCGACACCCTCGATCGGCGGCACGGCGGAGGGGCGGGCGGGACGGTCCTGGTGCGGAGTCGGGAGATCCCGCACCTGCGCTGGACGGCGCGCGCCGCCGGCTACGAGCTGGAGCCGGCGCCGGCACCCGTTCCCACGCGGATCGCCGGCGAGATCGAGCGGCTCACGCGAAAGCTGGAGGGCGCGCTCCGGGACGTCGACCTCGGCCCCCACTACCTGGTCCTCGAGTCCCTCCTCGACCGATGGTCCCCGGCCGAGGTCGCCGCGGCGGCCGTCTCGCTCCTCGGTCGCGGACAGGCGGGCGCGACGGCTCCGGCGGCGGCTTCCGGACGGTCCGCCCCGGCTCCGCGCCGCGCACCCGCCTGGGTCCGTCTCTTCATGAGCGTGGGCGAGCGGGACGAGGCCGGGCCCGGCGACATCCTGGGCGCCGTCACCGGCGAGGCCGGCGTCGAGGGATCGCGGATCGGAAAGATCGAGATCCGCGACAGCTATTCGCTGGTGGAGGTCGACGAGGCGGTGGCCTCGAAGGTGATCCAGGCGGTGAACGGCACGACGATCCGGGGCCGCGCGGTGACGGTCGACTACGACCGGGGGCGCCCGGGCGGGGAAGGCGGCGGTCGGTCGGGAGACCGGTCGGATCGGGGTGGCGGGGCGGGCGACCGCCGGGGCGGCGGCGGCCCGCGGGGCCGACGCGGGGGCTGACCCTCGAGGCGGGAGTCCGGGCCCGCCGATCACCCCCGAACGACGAGAGGCCGCGCTCCCCGACGGGAAACGCGGCCTCCCTGTCAGCCGTCGGGCCGCTCCGGCCCGACCCCTTCCACCTGGAAGGGGAGATTCAGTTCAGCGCGTCCTTGAGGCCCTTCCCGGCCCGGAAGCTGGGGGTGTTCGAAGCCGCGATCTGGATCGTCTCGCCCGTACGGGGATTCCGACCCTGCCGCGCCTTCCGCCGCTTCGACTCGAACGTGCCGAAGCCGGTGATCTGGACCCGCTCCCTCTCCTGCAGGGCGGAGGCGATCACGCCTTCGTCCGTGTCGAAGAGGGCGTCGATCGCCCGGGAGGCATCTGCCTTCGTCATCTCGGTCTTCTCCGCGAGGCGATCCACGAGATCGGACTTGTTCATCGGGCACTCCTTGGTCTGGGGGGTTGGAGAGGGTGGCGGCCGGGGCCGCACTGTCGGACCGGGGGGGAGCCTTCCCCCGCGCCCGGACCGGCAAGGCCCGAGCTGCCGAAAACCCGCATGAAAACAAGCGTTTCAGGGGTCCCGGGCCCGAAGGCACCTGTACGGTAAGCGGGCTCCGGAGGTGCGTCAAGAGAGAAGTGGCCGGAAAGTGGCTTCCCGTCTGTGTTTTCCTCCTGCGGCCCCTTCAGGGGGCCGTCCCCGGGCGACCGCGGGCGCTGGCCCGGAGCTGATCGGGAGGCTAGAACCGGAACAGATAGCTGACCTTGGCGAAGAAGCCGTCGGCCCGGGGCTCGACGTCCCGGAAGCGGAAGGCCCCCTGGTCCGTCATGTCCCGCGTGTAGCCCACGAAGACGATGGTGCCCGGCGAGGGCTCGTAGGAGATCAGGCCCTCCACGTGGAAGTCGAAGGCGTCGGCGCCCTCGAGGGTCGCGCACCCCTCGTCGTCGCACCTCGCGAGGCGCCGCCGCGTCTCCGGATCGAGCAGCGGCTCCCGCTCCTGCGCCCCGTACTCCACGATCGTGCGGGCGAGGAGCGCGCGGGTGAACTGGTACTGGACCTCCACCCGCGGAATGGTGGCGCTCGAGTAGCTCGACCCGTCGTCGCGAAGCAGCGTCTGGTGGCTCACTCCGAGCGCGGTTCGGAGCGAGGCGGCGGGGCGGAGCGTGAGGCTCACGTCCGCCTCCCACAGCTCCGCCCGCTCGACCGGAAGCTCCGACCTCCGCTCGAAGAGGGGCGCCCGGCCCCATTCCAGGTTCGCCCGGCCATCCAGCCACGCCCACGGCCTGAAGAAGGAGAACAACCGGATCCCGTACAGCCCCCGGAACAGGTCACCGTCCGGCCGGAAGGGGGTGAGGCCGCCTTCAGGCTCCTCCACGAAGAGCCCCTCGTAGTCGGACGGCTCGTAGCGGAAGCTCGAGCGCACTCCCTCCAGGCCGAAGAAGGCGTTGCCTCGGAACGAGAGGTTCACGCCGAGCTCGGCGTCCCACTCCTTCCATCCGCGGCCCGCCCAGAAATCGTCGTGGTCCCATGCGCCGCGGACGTCCAGGTCGAGGCCGAGCTCCTCCAGGAGGTCGCCGGAGGAGCCGAAGCGGCTCCACTCCACGCGGCCGCTCGGGCGGGCGTCACCGGTCCGCCGGATGAACCCGCTCCGGGTGCGGAAGTCCGGACCGACGTCCTCCAGGTCGGCGCTCCACGAGAACGTCCGTCCCGCCCTCTCGAGCTCCGCGTTCAGGAGCGTTCCGCCGAACGCCTCCTGCCCGGGGGATGCCGTGCGGGAGGCCGCGCCGAGGAGGGTCAGCGTGTAGCGGTCGGCGAAGATGAGGCGGGCGTCGGTGGCGGCCACGCGGTTGTAGTCGCCGCCCCCGGCGGTGCGGTCCGTGTAGAGCGCGCCCACGGTCGAGGAGCTCCCGCCCACGTCCATGCGCACCCGGGCGAGGTTGACCAGCGCCTGCCCCCCCTCGGGCTGCTCGTCGACCGCGCCCAGGTAGCCGACGTCGAATCGGCCCACCTTGCCCGTGACCTTCCAGCCGGCGGCCGGGTCGGTGATGGTGCGCGTGAAGACGAGCCGCTCGGGGAGCGAGAAGACCTCGGTGCCCTCGAGAAAGAAGGGGCGCTTCTCCGGGAAGAAGAGGGCGAATCGCTCATTCACGGCGATCTGTCCGGCATCCGCCTCGACCTGGCTGAAATCGGGGTTGTAGGTGGCGTCCAGAGTGAGGTTCGGGGTGAGGCCGTAGGTGACGTTCACCCCGAAGTCCGGCTCCGGATCGCTGCGCACGAACGCCCCGCCGCCCTCGTCCTCCCGCTCGCCCGTCCATCGGCCGGTGAGCACGGGATTCACCTCCAGGAACAGGCCCGGGTCGAGGTCCCGGAGCTCGTCCAGCGAGCCGGCGAGGGCGAGGCGGTTCGGCGCGTCCGCGGTGATCGGCGCCCACGACTCCTCGAAACCGTTCCGGTCGATCCGCCGATCGACCTGGATCCCCCAGCTCTGCGTCGGCCGCCCCGCGAAGCGCAGGCTCTTGAAGGGGATCTGCACCTCGGCGATCCAGCCCTCGTCCGTCACGCGCCCGTGTGACTCCCACAGGAAGTCCGGGTTGTCGTCGATCGGGGGCCCCCTTCGTCCTTCGCTCCCCTCGTCCCAGATCCCGTCACGCTGCACCCCGAGCGGATTCACGGTGAAGACGTAGGCCCGCCGGCGGTCGTGATAGGTGTCGAGGACGATCCGCACCCAGTCGCTGGAGTCCACGTCGTCGCGCTCGTTCAGCACGGCGCGCACCCCGCCCGGCCGATCGTCCAGGGCGCGAATGCCGAAGTGGATCGCGGCGTCGGTGACGAAGACGAGGATCTCCGTCTGCTGCGTGGCGGGGATCCCCTCCACCGGCTCGTACTGGCTGAAACCGGTCAGGACGGCCGCCTCACCCCACACCGGCTCGTCCAGGTCTCCGTCGACCGTCACCTCCGCGTCGGGGATCCGGGGCGTAGCCACCCGGAGCTCTCCGTCGATCCCCGAGTAGCGGGGGCCGGGTGCGCTCCGCGGGAGGGCCTCCGAACCGGTGTCCGGGGAAGCGTCGGCGGCGTCCTGGGCGGCCACCTCCATCGGCCCCGTGAGCGTCACCGACCCGAGAGCCAGGGCCAGCGTCAGGGGCGCCGCCGTTGAGCGAAGGAGGAGGACGTGGAAGATTGAAGGGTGCACGCGAACTATACCCGGGATGAGGAACGATCGCTCCGAGCCGCCCTGGAGCGGGGCGAGCGGCTCCCTCGCTGCCCCCGGTGCCGGACCGTCATGGAGCGACGCAGGGTGCCGGCCCCGCGCGAGGTGAGCTACGTGCGGGAGCGCGTCTGGCTGCTATGCCCGGGGTGCGGCCGGAGCACCGTTCTCGATCACCGGGTGGAAGGAGGATCGGGGGAGGGAGGGAACGATCCGTGAACGGATCCTCAGGCCTGTGATCCGATCCCGTAGCGCTCCTGGAGCTCATGGCAGGCGGACAGGATCTCTTCCAGGACGGCCCGTACGGCCTCGCCGTGCAGCTCGGTTCCGTTCCCGGCCGGAACCCGGCTTCCCTCGCCCGTGAGGAGCCAGTGCCCATTGACGTCCAGCACCTCCGGAAGGCGCAGCAGCACGTGCCCGTTCGGAACCCTTCCACGAGTGAACCATTCGCTCACGGTCGCCTGGCCCACGCCGAGCGATCGGGCGAGCTCGGCCTGCGAGATCCCCTTCTCTTCCAGGATCCTTCGTATCCGCTGGAAAAAGCTGTCCATCTGCACGAGGGTGTCGGTGCGGTCCGGCATGAAGCCTCCACGTTTCCGGCGCATCCTCCGGCCGGGGCGCCGCGCTGGTACTCGGTCGTCCTTATGGTACCCGGAGACCCGGGCGCCCCTCAACCCGTCCGGTCGCCCACCGGGCTGCAATGATCACTCCCGTGCTCCCACACGGGGGGCTTGCGGCACACGGCCCCAGCCGATGACGGTGCCCGGGTGAGCGAGACGCGGCCCCCGTTCGTCCATCTGCATCTCCCACTTCCCGACCGGGCCGGCGACCTGCCGCCCCGGGCCCGGAGCGCCGGGGGGCTGCTCTTCCGGGATCCGGTGGAGGTGGTCTCGGCCGTCACCTCCCCGGAGGTGCGCCCGGCGCTGCGGCGGCTCGAGGCCGCGGCGGGAGAGGGGCTCTGGGCCGCGGGCTGGATCGGCTACGAGGCGTGGTCCGGACTGGAGCCGCACGCCGGGACCCGGGCGGCCGGAGAGCGGCCGCTCCTCCGGTTCGGGCTCTTCACAGAGCCGGTCCCGACGCCGCCACCGGACGGAGCCCCGCGGGCACCGGACGCCCCCTCGACCGCGCCGGACGCCTCCGCGCCCGAGATCGGCCCATGGGCGGCGGAGTGGGACGAGCGCGACCATGCCCGCCGGGTGGACGCGATCCGCCGCGGGATCGGCCGGGGCGACGTCTACCAGGTGAACCTCACCTTCCGGCTCCGCTCTCGTGTGACGGGATCTCCGGACGCCGTATACCGCCGGCTACTCCGCGCCCAGGGCCGGTCCTACGGGGGACACGTCGCCCTGGGCGGACGCCACGTCCTGTCGGCCTCGCCCGAGCTGTTCCTCCTCCGCAGAGGCAGGATCCTCGAGACCCGTCCCATGAAGGGAACGATCGGGCGCGGCCGGTGGCCGTCCGAGGATCGGGCCCGCGCCGCCGCCCTCGCTCGATCGGAGAAGGACAGGGCGGAGAACGCGATGATCGTGGACCTGCTCCGCAACGACCTGGGACGCGTCTGCACCTTCGGCTCCGTCGAGGTGCCGAGCGCCTTCCGGGTGGAATCGTACCGGACCGTCCACCAGATGACCTCCACGGTCCGCGGACGGCTGCGAGAGGACGCCGACCTGGAGCGGATCTTCGAGGCGCTCTTCCCCTGTGGCTCGGTGACCGGGGCCCCCAAGCTCGCGGCCGGAGAGTTCATCCGGCGCCTGGAGAGCTCGCCGCGGGAAGCGTACTGCGGTGCGGTCGGGATGATCGTGCCGGGGGGCGACCTCGTCTTCAACGTCGCGATCCGCACGCTCCAGTGGGAGGTCGGGACCGGGGACGCCGTCTACGGCACCGGGGGCGGTGTGACGTGGGACTCGTCGCCCCGCGGCGAATACGCGGAGGCACTCCGAAAGGCGGAAGTCCTGCGTACGCCGCCCCCCGACTTCGACCTGCTGGAGACCTTCCGGCTGGAGAACGGGCGCCCCCGGAGGCTCGACCGGCACCTGGCACGGCTCGCCGGGTCCGCGGAATACTGGGACTTCGACCTCGACCCGGTGGCGGTCCGTCGGGCGGTCGACCGTGCGGCGGGGGGGTGGCCCGCGGGGGTCCACCGAGTCCGGCTGCTCCTCACTCCGGCCGGTGAGGTGCGGGTGCGCTGCGAGACCTTCGGGGGGCCGCGGGAGCCCGTGAAGCGACCACTCCGGATGGCGATCGATCCGGACCCGGTCGATCCGGACGATCCGCTCCTCTATCACAAGACGACCCTCCGTGCCCCCTATCGGGAGCGGCGAGAACGACGAAGCGATCTCCACGACGTCGTGCTCACCAACGGACGGGGCGAGATCACCGAGACCACCCGGGCCAATCTCGTGGCGGAGATCGATGGCGAGCTCCTCACTCCGCCCGTCGGATGCGGGCTCCTGCCCGGAGTCCTCCGCGGCCTGGCCATCGAGGGGGGGCGAGTGCGGGAGTCGGTGCTGACGACGGACGACGTACGCCGTGCGTCGCGGCTCTGGGCGCTGAGCAGCCTACGAGGGTGGCTGGAGGTCGAGCTGGAGGAGGCGTAGAGCCGCCGTCGTCTCGGTGGACGGGACCTCAACGACCCGCCACGAGGTCCCGGTACTCCGGCTTCCGATCGAGCACCACGTCGACGAACCAGCAGGTGGGAACCACCGAGAGCCCCTCCCGGCGGGCGTGCTCGAGGGCCTCGATCACGAGAGCCTCGCCGACTCCCTCCCCCCTGAGACCCGAAGGCACGTAGGTGCTCCGGAGATCGAGCACCGACTCGCCGGAGCGGGCGTAGAGGAGCTGCGCGTCGCCCCGGTCCGTGCGCGCCAGGAACCTGGAGCGATCCGGCTGGTGATCGATCTCGAGCGGAATCCGATCCGTCATTCGCTCTCCTCTCCCGTCCTGGAACGCCGTCCTTCGTCGACACGACGTCGAGCCTCGAATCTCCCTTCCGCGCCCCCAGTCGGTGCAGGTTCCAGGCCGATGGAGAGAGCCGCTATCCGACGCCGCCGTAGCGACTCCGGCCGCTCCGGTCGAAAACGGCCGCGCGATCGGACTCCCGGCGGCCTGCCGCCCGTCGTCCTTGCTTGACACGCCCGCACGCCGAAAGAATAGTGTAGTCGATGCTGGGGAAACATCTGATGATCGTCTCCACCCCTACGCCACCCGAGAGGGGAGCCACCCAGATGCCGAAGGACGGATTCCCGTCAGCGGGCCGCCGGACCTTCCATCCCGCCGCTCCTCGGCGCCGTCGACCGATCGCTCGGTGAGCTCACAATCGCAGGAAGCGGCGCGGCGCGAGCCGGGATGGACCATCGGGGGTGCGGAAGACCTTCTCCAGACGCTCCCGGGCGTCATCAGCGTCCGGGTCGTCGCGCGGCCGGGAGGCGAGATCGACGAGATCCACGTCCTCACCTCGGAGGAGGTCAGGGCGAAGCAGACCGTCAGGAACGTCGAATCGGCACTCCTCGCGCACTTTGATCTCCCCGTGGACCACCGGAAGATCTCCGTCGCGCAGTCGAAGGAGGGGGCGGACGCCGACGCGCCCGTCTCCAGCCTGCCCGAAAGGAGCCGCCTTCCGGAGCCGGCAGCGGAACCGCCGCGGATCGTCTTCGTCTCCCACCAGGTCGAGACCGAAGAGAGCCACCGGATCCGGGCGCGAGTCAGCCTCGCTTGGGGTGATCGGCGCGCCAGCGGCGAGGCGACCGGGTCCGACCTCCTGAGACCGAGACTCGAGGCGCTCGCCTCGGCCACCCTGCGGTCGATCGAGGAGTTGCTCGGGCCCAGCGTCGGCGAGGGCGAGGACCGATTCGGGCTGGGCCTGGACGGCGTCAAGACGACCGAGGCCTTCGACCGGACCTTCATGCTGGTAGCCGTACACGCGATCCATCGACGGGACATCGTGTCCCTGGCCGGCGCGAGCGTCGTCGAGGAAACGCCCGAGCGAGCGGTGATCCTCGCGACGCTACAGGCGACCGACCGATGGGCTCGGGGACGGATCTGACCCGCCAGGAAAGGACACCAACCAAAGCCTCTCAAACGGAAAATCCAGGAGAAAGCCCCTCTCGGCCTACCAGAGCGAAGCGCGAGCGGACGAGCGAAGCGCAAGCAGTCTTCCAGCGACACGGAAGCTGACTCTACGCGCAAAGGAGGTGATACCTCATGTTAAGCTCTCTGCTCAATTTTTTTGGGTCGCTGCTGTCCGTATTCGGAAGCGGGATGTCGGCCTGGTAGGCCGGTAGGTCGAGAGGGGCTATTTTTTCACAAATGCGCCGCTACTATCTTCATGCGTATGTCGCTGCGATCGCCATGACGGCGGTCGCAGCGTTGTTCTTTTTGGATTGGGATTCTCTTCGCCTCCTTTCAGGGAATCTCGGGTCGTTATCTACCCCCGCGTGGGTCGGGCTCCTCGCTCTGCTAGCTCTCGGAATTCTTTCCGAGTTTTTGTCGGTTTCTGTCACAGTCGCGGAAAATAGCGGCACCTCCTCTATTGTTTTTATACCATTACTGGCAACCCTTCTTCTTTTTGGTCCCGTTGCGGCCGCCTTGTTCTCTCTTATATCTGCAGTATTTGGTGAGATTCTGATCCGTCACAAGCCGCCTCTCAAGGCCACCTTTAACATCTCACAATATTTCCTATCCGCTCTTGTGGCGGGGATGGTATTCGAGGCCTTCGGCGGTATAAGCATGCTAGTTCAGACGACGATTGGTGAGTCTTCTGATCTACATGTACTTCCATTTGTTGGATTCATTGGGACATTGCTCCTGTTGAACAACGTGTCTGTCGCAGGCGCCATTAGTATCAGCCAAGGGGAGCAGTTTATCCATGTTTGGAAACAACTTGTAGGAGAAACAGGGACAAACATTGTCTATGATCTCCTGATTAGTCCCATTGCCGTCGCCGTCGCCTTTCTCTACCGAGAGGTCGGTCTACTTGGCTTAGCGGTAACAATCCTTCCTCTTCTATTCATCCGTCACTCTTATTTGGTGAATCTCAAGCTCCAGGCTGCAATCCGAGACCTTCTGTCGGCGCTGGTAAAAGCGATCGAGACGAGGGATCCTTATACATCGGGACATTCTTTGCGAGTGGCAGATCTCGCCGAGCGGATCGCGAGGGAACTTGGGCTACCAACTTCTCGGGTGTCTGATTGCAAGAATGCAGCGCTTCTTCACGATATTGGGAAAATCAACCCGATTTACATACAGATCCTCAAGAAGCCTGGTAGCTTGACGGAAGGGGAGCGCAACGTAATTGAATCTCATGTAGACAAGGGAGTGGAGTTAGTGAACTCCATGGCCTCCTTCCCACCGAATGTCATCGCAGGCATTCGCCATCACCACGAGCGGATCGATGGCGGGGGATATCCGGGCGGGTTAAAGGGACCAGATATTCCGTTGGAAGCTCGGATCATCCACGTATGCGATGCCGTCGATGCCATGCTATCGGACCGGCCCTACAGGGAGGCGCTTTCGGTTTTTCAGGTCCGCGAGCAACTCGTTCAGTATGCGGGCACGCAGTTCGATGTTGAAATAGTCCAAGTTGTTTTGGAGTCGGATATTCTGGAAAAGCACAAGGAAGCTGTAAGAAGCGAAAACACACTAGACCCCGGTATTATCGGCGCCCTTCAGACCGTGAGTTAATATTACTTTTCGTCGTTGGCTGTGAGGATCTCCTCCCAGTTGTAAAGATTGCGCTCCCTTGCCATTTCTCTAGCTATTCTAGCTAAATTTTGTAAAGAGGGAGCAGCATCGTACATACCTTCAGCGTAAGCCAATAACTTAAGGTGCGTGGTGAAGAAGGTGCTTCTCAGCGCCTCCGCCCAATCGCACAGCAACGATGCGCCTTCTCGTTTTTTTCCTCGCATCCGCGCCTTCTCGGCCTCGAACAAGAAGAGTACTGTGAGGTCTGCGGAGAGGATCGTCGGCAGCGAGCTAATTCCAATCTTCATTTGATTAGCGGTCTTCAGGTCTCCGGTCTTCAGGCAACATAGGCCCTTTCCAGCCTCTGCCATAAGCCGAAAAAGCAATGGAGTGGATTCGTTGACTGCGGCTTCAGATCTTTTGAAGAACCGTAGCGCGGTGTGAAAATCCCGTTTCCAGAAAAACAACTCTCCTAAATTACCGTAAATGATCACCTCCGCTTCGGAATCGGGAGTCCCTCGAATGCGACGCTTCGCTCGATTAAATAAGAGTTCCGCACTATCAAGTCTCATAGACTCAAGTGCCGCAACGCCTAGAGCATTCAGGAAACTGAACTGAATGAACCAGTCTGCAGAATCTGCTGCTGCATCTTCGGCTTTCTTGCCAAGGATTTTCCCAAGTTCTGTCTCCATCTCCCCCCGGTAGAGGAGAAGTGTGATTGCTCGCTTGAGTGTCCTCAGCCATTCCTCTTTTTGTCGGTCGCTTTCCGCCAATTCAAGCGCTTCCAACACCGCCTCTCGACCCACCTCGGGGTTTCCCACCAACCCCTCGAAGGCGCGCAGGCGCAGGCACCGCACCTTACCGCCCACGTCACATTCCTCCGCGGCCTCCCTCGCTTCCTCCAGCAGGGGCGGCAGATCGGCGATGCGGCCCCTCCTCTCGAGCATCACACCGGTGATCTCCAGGATCTCGGACAGGGAATCCCAGTCGCCGACGCTGCGAGCTTCCGCCTTCAATCGATCCAGCGCCTCCACGGCTCGCTCCAGCGCGAGGTCACCGGATAGCTCCCGGACATCGAGCCAGCGCGCTTCGAGGCTCCGGATGCGCGGATCGCCGTCCGGACCCTTCCAGCGGGTGACCGCCTCACGGAGCGCCGGCTCGGCGGCCTCGAGGGCCCGATCGCGATAGGCGAGATTCGCCTTCCGGATCTCGATCTCCATCGCCTCGTCCCGACTCGACGCCGTTTCCAGCGCGATCCGCAGGAACTCCATCGCTTCGGGGGCGGCGCCCTTCGCCTCCGCCTCCTCGGCGGCTTCGAGCGCTCGTGTGTGGGCGAGATCCGGACGGCCGCCCTTCCATGCGTGGAGCGCCACGCGTCCGGGATTCCCCGGGGACGTACGCTCCAGCGCCGCGGCGAGCCGGCCGTGGATCCAGGTGCGCTCGATCGCGGGAAGCCGGTGGTAGACCGCGTCGCGCACGATGTCGTGCCGGACCCGCACGCTCCCACCCGCTGACTCCAGGAGGCCCGCCTCGACGAGGTGGGCGATGGCGGGAAAGAGCTCGTGGGCGGAGAGCTCCAGGATCCGGACGAGATCCTCCACCGTCAGCTCCTCCTGCGACGCCGCCGCCGCCGTCAGAACGCTCCGCTCCAGGGCGGGCAGCCCTCCGACCACCGACTGGATGAAGTCGAGGATCCGGGGTGGAAAGCCGTCCCCCGCCTCGGGGGGCGCCGGCAGGTGGCCGTGGAGCAGCCCGTGCCGGGCGATCTCGATCAGGAAGAAGGGATTGCCGCCTCCGAGAGCGAGGATCTCGGGGATCCGCGCGTGGGCTGCGGACTCTCCCTGGCGGGAGAGGAACGTGCGCACCAGCTCCTCTCCGTCGGCGTCGTCGAGCTCCTCGACCTCCACCAGCTCCCGCCGCACGTGATCGGGAAGCGAGGAGATCATCTGCCCACCCGCGCTGAACTCCGCGTCGGTGCCGGAGCGGATGGCCACGATCAGGTCGAGGGACGGACCCGACCATTTCCGGAGGAGGTGGTCCAGGATCACCGTGCTCGAGGCATCGGCCCACTGGAAGTCGTCCAGGAGGACGGCGAGCGGGCCTTCCGCCCGGAGCTCGTCGAGCAGGACGAGCACCGCTTCCTGGAGCTGCCGGATCGGAAGACCGAGGGACGCCCGGAACGAGGAGAGTGAACCGGGATCCTCCTCGTCCCGGAGCAGGAACCGGCGCAGGACCTTCCGCCACGGGGTGCCCAGCTCGTCGATGCGGCCCAGATGCTCCGGCTCCAGGGCGCTCTCGAGGGTCGAGAGCGGAAAATGCCGGGCTAGCTCGGACGCTCTTCCCCGGAGCACGACCCGTCCGGACAGACGCTGCTCGTGGGCCAGCGTACCGAGGATCCGGGATTTTCCGATCCCCGGCTTGCCCGTCAGCGCCAGGAGACGGCTGCTGCGCGAGTCCCGGCGGCTCAGGATCTCCTGGCAACGGGCGAGGAGGGGCCCACGACCCACGAGGGGAAGGTCGCCCGGATCCCGGTGCGTGCGCGGCCGGCTGGTGCCCCACCTCTCCACGAAGGCGGTCGTCTCCGACTCCGGCGTCCACCCCCGCTCCACCTTCCGCGCCGTGACCACGAGCCGCCGCAGGAGCTCGGGAGGATCCGGCGAGCCCTCGAGACGCGCGGCGGCTGCGACTCGCCAGTGCGCCGCCTGCCGATCCGTGGGATCGAGCGAGAGCAGGAGGGAGGCGCACTCGTCCACCGTCTCCCATCCGAGAGAGCGGGCGGCGGCGCGGGCGGCCCCCGATACCCGGAGCCGGACCTCGTCCAGGATCTCGCGCCTCACCGCCTCGACCCAGTCCTCGAACGAGTCCGATACCGGAGTCGCGAGCCGGGCGAACCCGGATTCCACCATCCGCTCCGCGCCCGGCCACTCACCCCGGACGAGTCGCTCGCGAAAGTGCACCGCGTCCGACTCGACCCCCTGCGCGAGGACGACCCGCCGTGCGGAGTCCGTCCCGACGACGGGAGCGCCGCTCTTCCTGTTCAGCGAATAGACGAGCTGGGCGAGCCGATGCCGCCTGGCCTCCTCGCCCCCGTCGTTCCAGAGGAGCTGGATGATCCGCGATCGGGGCACCGGCCGCACCCGCCAGCCGACGACGGCGAGAAGGGCCGTCTGGTAGGGCGAGAGGGCGACCTCCTCGTCGCCCACCCGGAGGAGTGGCCCCCCGAAGAGCTCGAGACGGCCCCCCCGGGGGTCGCTCACCGGTCGGGGGTCATGCGTCGGGAACCGGAGAGCGCCTGCCGATGGCGAGGACCGGCGCGCCGCTCCTCGCGGGGGCGGGGGTCCTGCGGGCGAGCGATACCGGCTCGGCCACCCGCTGGGGACGGATCCGGGCACGCTCGCGGCTCCGGCGGTCCGACTCGAGCCATCCCGGCAACGCTCCGGCTTCGGCTTCCCGCTGCAGCCAGAGCTCGACGATCCACTCCCACCCGAACCGGTCGCGCACGTCGCTGGGACGCACACCGATCAATCGCATCATCTGGTTGCTGAGCGAGAACCCGTCCGGGTAGCCGAGATCGCAGGCGATGGCGAAGAGGCTGTCGGAGCTGGACTGGAGCCGGATCGAGGCACGCAGCGTCCGCGCGAACTGCAGCAGGTGGGACGGGACCGGAAGCCCCCGGGTGAGGAACCGCCGTCCGAGCGCGCGGCGCGACAGGTAGATCGAGCGCGAGAGGGCGGTCACGCTCCGGAGCTCCTCGGAGAGCTCGACCGTCTTGCGGACGAGGCGCCGGGTGTCCGGATCGACGCGGATGCCGCGCCAGTGGAGGTAGTCCCCGAAGCGTACGTGGAGGTCTTCCGGCGGCGAGCGCAGGACGGTCACCAGCTCCTCGGCCGAAGGTCCGGGGTGGTGCGGGAGGATCCCCGCCGGCCGGCAGCGCTCCAGGACGTCGAGGACCCGCGGGAGGTTCTCCTCGGTCTCGGACGGGGGCAGGATGGCGATCAGCGCCACGCCCCCGGGCCGCGACCGGACGGCGTCGAAGCACCGGCCCCACCCGCCCGCGCCGAGATCCCAGACGAGGGCCTCGCCCCTCGGGGGTCCGTCCCCTTCGCCGCCCCAGCGGAGGACGTCGGCCGGAAGGAGGGGTACGAGCTCGCGGTACGGGGGGGCGAGCCGGAGGAAGGGGGCGGGAGGAGCCGAGCCGGCGAGGGACATGATCGTCTCCGGTGGAGGGGGAAAGGCCACACCCGCCGAAGGTACCCGGGCGGGATCATCGCCCGATCAGCGTCGATCCCCCCGTTCCCGCGAACGCCCGCACCGCCCGCATGGGCCGGGCACCCCGGCTGCCGCGGGCCGGTCCTGCGACCCTACGGCGTATCCCCCGACGCCGCGGGCGCGCCGCCGTCCTGCACCACGGCGAGCGGCACGTCGCCGAAGCCGGCCCGCTGTGGGTGCTGCCGTCCCTGGGTGTCGTCGGTGACCCGGCGGCTCACGTAGTCGTACGCCTCGTTGAAGGTGACGATGCCGTTGCCGTTCGCGTCCCCGGCGCCGGTCAGCGCGTCGAGGAGGAAGTAGGTGAAGACGCCGTGTCCGCCCCAGCGGGCGTCCTCGAGGCTGAACTCGTTCGTGTCGGCCGCCGTCATCGTGAGCCGCCGGGAGGGAGTGAAGAGGGACTGGAGGCCGCCCGCGATCGCGTTCCCCTCCTCGGCTCCCGGGATCGAGCTCTCGTTCGCCCCGGCCGAGTGGCAGGCGTCGGCGATGACGATGACCCGCTCCGCCGCGATCTGGCGCCGGAGCGCCGTCTTCACGTCCCACATGGGGAACCCGGTGGAGGCGAGCGCCCCCAGGTCGGCGTCGGTGGGCAGGAGGTAGAGGTTGTCGGGCCGGTTCGGATCGGGCGCCCCGTGGCCCGCGTAGTAGATCACCACGAGATCGTCCCAGTCGGCCTGCTGCAGGAAGACGAAGAGCGCCTCTCGCAGCGCGTCTCCCGTCGCCTCGCCGTCCTCCAGGAGGAGGATGTGATCCTCCTCGAAGGGTCCGGCCGCGTCGCTCCTGAGGAAGTCGTAGATGGCGCGCGCGTCGGTGGGAGCGAACTCGAGGTCGGGGATCTCCGGGGAGCGGTACTCCCCGATCCCGATCACCACCGCCCACCGCTCGTCGATCCGGGGTGCGGCCATCGCCTCCGAGCGGGTGCCGTCGGAGCCCTCGGCCACCACGCGGACGGTGTCGCGGCTCATGGGAAGCTGCGTCTCGGCCCAGAATCGCCGGGCGCCCTGCCCCTCGAGACCGAGCCGACGGGCCTCGTCCTCGCTCAGCTCCTCGATGACGGCGTCGTGGCCCTCGACCTGGACGCTCCGCGCCTCACCCACGACCACGCCCTCGAGGCGCACCGGGTTGAAGAGGCTCTCGCTCCGCTCGCCCCGCTGCACGACGCCCAGTCCGCGGGTCGTCCCGCCGGTCGCCGGGCTCACGTCCGCCGAGAGGATGGCGAGGCCGGGCGCGGTGCCGCTCCGGTCGTCGGACCCCGTGGCGGCGGGCACGGAGCCCGGATCGGGCACCCAGTAGAGCGCGTCCTGCCAGGGCTCGTCCTCCCAGTCGTTCATGAGCTGCCCGAGGAGGGCCGTTCCCTGGAGGATCCCCCGGGTCGCCTCCCGGATCGCCTTGGTCCGGGCGGCCTGCTCGGTGGCCTCGATCACCCGCGCATCGTCGCGGGCGGTGGCCACCACCTCGCCCCGGTCGAGCCGGATCGCGCGGACCTCGACCTCGCTCGTCGCCGTGACGAGCGTCCCGTCGACCGGATCGGGGCGCGCGCCCCAGTCGGCGCGGCCGAGCACGAGCACCTGCGCCCCGAAGTCACGCCCGAGCTGCGTCGCCGCCCCCTGGTCGCCGGCGAGCGCCTCGCGGACCAGCTCCCGCTGCGCCGCGGTGTGGGCGAGCGCCGGGTCGATCACGGGAAAGCCCGCCTCGCGGAGGAAGAGAGTGAGGTCGCGCCCGGCGACCCCACCTTCTCCCCGCTCCTCGACGAAGACGAGCGTCCTGGGCAGGTCGCTCTCGAACGAGATCGCGGTCGGATCCCGATCCTGTGCATCCAGCCCGGCCGGGACGGCGGCGGCCGTGACGGCGGCCACCGCGGCGGTCGCGATCACGAGCCCGGAGGCCGCGCCGACCCCTCCCGTACTCCACCGTCCCGTCCTTCTTCCGCGTACCTTGCTCACTCGTCTCCTCCGTCTGCTCCGACCCGCTCGAGCGCGTCCCGTGCGCCCTGATGGCCCGGGTGGATCTCGAGGGTCGTCCGGTAGAACTCCACGGCGCGATCCGTGTCTCCGCGGTCCTCGAAGTCCACGGCCCGCGAGAAGGCGATCGTCGCCTGGACGGGGATGGCTTCGGCCGTGGGACGCGAGGCGGGCGCCTCGAGGTCGAGCTCGGAGGCGAAGACGTCCGCGATCTGGACGACCATGGTGAGGAGCTCGGTCGTCTGATCCGTCAGTCGCTGCGCCCCCAGGACCTGCGATGTCTCCACGTCGACCGCCCGGATGTCCATCCTCAGGAGATTGGCGATGCTGGTCGCCTGTCCCGCGATGACGTACTGCGCGCCGATCAGCCGGCCCACCTCCGCGGCGGAGCTCTCGTCGACCCGACCGGAGAGCGCGAGGCGCTGCTCCTCGAGCAGGCTCTGCAGCTCCTGCCGCTCGATGACGCGTATCCCCTCACGGGTGCTGAACTCGGTGATCAGCATGCTGGAGATCGCCTTGCCGAGCGGCACGGAGTTCCCCCCTTCACCGACCATCAAGCCTGTGAAGTCGAGAACGGCGACGGTGGGGACATCCGGCGCGCTTTCCGCGGAGGTCTGACCCGCCGCCACGTAGGGAAGGAGGCTCACGGCGAGGATCGCCGAGACGATCGTGGCTCCTTTCTGATGCACCGCGGGACCTCCGTTCAGCGAGCCTGGATTGGCTGCGGGCCCTCTCCCGGGGAGAGTGGGCCGAAGCGGGCGGACGACGCCTCCTGAAACACTTTGCCCCCGCCGCACCGCAAGTGTAAGTTACCCGTTCGTCCGTCCGGATGCGAGGGGGTCGTCGCCCATGGCGACTCTCCGCGCCGTCCATCGTACGTGCACCGTCGGGCCTTCCGAAGGAGTCTTCCATGCTCTCCGTTCGCTTCCGATCCCTCCCGCTCGCGCTCGGGCTGCTGCTCGTGGCCGGATGCGCCACGGCGCCCAGAGGCCCGGACGTCACGGCGGCCGACGTGCCGCGCCTGGAGGCGGAGCTCGAAGCCCGGCCCGGCGACGCGGACGTGCGGACGCACCTGGGAGTCGCCTACTTCCGCGCCGGTGAGCTCGAGGCGGCCCGGGACGTACTGGCCGAGGCGGTCGACTCGGGCAACGCCCCCGGGAGCGCCCACCTCTTCCTGGGGCTCGCGCACGAGGAGCTCGAGGAGTGGACCGAGGCACGTGAAGCCTACTCCGCCTACCTGCCGGTCGCCGAGGATTCCGCGATGGAGGAGCGGGTGCGGGCGCGGCTCGCGCTGGTGGGACGTCGCGCACTCCAGGCCGAAGCACGGACGGCGCTGACCCGCGAGGCCGAGCTGAGCCAGGCCGAGCCCACGCCCCGCAGCGTGGCCGTCTTCCCCTTCCGGCTCTTCTCCGAGGATCGGGACCTCGAGCCGCTCGAGGTGGCGCTCGCCGACATGATGACGACGGACCTCCAGCTCTCGGGCGGCCTCGTCGTGCTCGAGCGCTCGCAGGTGCAGTCTCTGCTCGACGAGATGACGCTGGCCGAGGCGGGGATCACCGAGGAGGCCACCGGCGCCCGGGCGGGGCGGCTGCTCCGGGCCGAGCACGTGGTCCAGGGCGCCCTCACCACACCCGCGGCGAACCAGCTCCGGATGGACGCCGACGTGCTCGCCACCGAGCGGAGGACCGCCGTGGGCGAGGTGGAGAGGCAGGACCTGCTCGAGCAGCTCTTCGACATGGAGAAGGAGGTCGTGCTCGAGGTGATCGACATCCTCGGCGTCGAGCTCACTCCCGCCGAGCGGGAGGCGATCCACGAGAACCGCGCCGAGAACCTCCTCGCGTTCCTGGCCTACGGCCGCGGGCTGATGTCGATGGACCGGGGCGACTACTCCGAGGCCCGGCAGCACTTCCAGCAGGCGAGCCAGCTCGATCCCTCCTTCCAGGCCGCGCAGCAGCGGGCCGGGGAGGCGGGCCAGCTCGAATCCGCCTCCGAGGCGTCGACTACCGAGACGGCCGAGGCGGCGACGACGGACGAGGGAACCGCCACCGCCCAGGGCGACATGCTCGGCGACATGACGAGCGGCGTGAACGGCACGGGCGCCGACAACACGCTGGGCGGCCCGGGCGAGAGCGGGGGCGAGGACACCCAGGCCAGCGAGCGTGACCCCACGCAGGAAGCCACCGGGGGCGAGGGGGAAACCTCGTCGACGACCACGACGATCATCACAATCGGCAACCCCGGCAGCTCCGGCGGAGGAGAGTGACATGACCCGGACCGCACGCACGTCGCTCCAGGGTACGACCCTTCTGGGCGCAGCCCTCGGGCTCCTCCTCGCCGCGGCTCCGCTCGAGGCGCAGCACACGCTCGGCAGCGGGCTCCACTTCCAGGGCCTCTCCTTCGACGGAGCCCAGGCCCCCGCCCAGGCCGCGGACCTCTGGGTGGTGCCCCTCGCCTACCGCTACCGGATCAGCGATCGGCTCTCGGCGGATCTCTACACGGCGTGGGCCAGCGGGACCGTCGAGTCCGGTGGCGAGAACCTGGAGCTCGACGGCTTCGTCGATACCGAGCTCCGGGCGTCCTACCAGGCCACGCCGTGGGCGATGCTCTCGCTCGCCGTGAACCTCCCCACCGGCAACTCCGAGCTGACGGATGCCGAGTCCAGGGTCGCCTCGTTCCTCTCCTCCGACCTCTTCGGCTTCCGCCACTCCACCTGGGGCCAGGGGCTGGGCGTCACGACCGGCATCGCCACCGCCCGCCGCGTGGGCGAGTGGGGCGTCGGCGCCGGGCTCAGCTACCGCTACGCCGACGACTTCGAGCCACGGGCCGGCCAGTCGCTGCGCTACGAGCCGGGCGACGAGCTCCGGGTGCGGCTCGGGCTTGACCGCAACGTGGGCGAGAACGCGAAGCTCACCGCGGGGCTGATGTTCCAGAACTTCCAGACGGACCAGTCGGACGGGCGGAACCTGTTCCAGGCGGGCAACCGGATCCGCGGCGATCTCTCCTACCGCTTCCGCTACCAGGGAGCGCCCTGGACCCTCTACGCCATGAACGTTTGGCGGGAGGAGGGGGATCTCTTCATCCTCCTCGTGGACGACGACGAGAACGTGGTGGGCGAGGACGTGGTCGAGACCGGGAGCCAGAACCTCCTGGTCCTCGGGGTGTCGGGAGCGCAGTCCGTCGGCTCGCGCGAGATCCGCCCCCACCTCGACGTCCGGTGGCAGGACCGCTCGACCGACGTCGGCTCCGGCTGGATGAGCGGGGTGGGCGCGGAGATGCCGCTCCGGCTCTTCGGGCGCTACGAGGTGCTCCCCCGGGCGCGCTTCCTCTTCGGAGGGCTCGAGGTGGCGCCGGGGGATCGGCCGACCTTCATCGGCGCGCAGGTGGGCGCCACGATCCGTTGGCGCATGTGACGTCGGGCGGGGTGCCGGGCGGCGTCTGAAGCCGGCTTCGTCGGCAGGAGCCAGAGGGCGTCCGGACCGTGGTCCGGGCGCCCTTTCCTCATTCTTGCAGGGGACTCGCCAACGGCCACACGACCACGGCCGCATCGGAGGGGCCGCACCAGAACGGCAGGAGGCAGCGCATGTCGGAGATCCGCAAGATCGCCATCAACACCGGCGGCGGAGACGCCCCCGGCCTGAACGCCGTGATCCGCTCCGCCGTCCTCGCGGGGCTCGGACAGGGCTGGGACATGTACGGGATCCGGCAGGGCTACGAGGGGCTCTTCACCGAAGGGGGCGTGGTGCGGATGACCCGGGAGACCGTCCGCGGAATCACCCATCTGGGCGGGACCATCCTCGGCACGACCAACCGGGGCAACCCGCTCGAGTGGCCGGTGGAGCACGAAGACGGCACGATCGAGTACATCGACCGCTCGGGCGAGATCCTCGAGGAGTTCCGGCGCCGCGGCTTCGACGGGCTCCTCGCGATCGGCGGCGACGGCTCGCTCCGGATCGCCGCCTCGCTCTCCTCGATGGGACTGCCCGTCATCGGGATCCCCAAGACCATCGACAACGACCTGGCGGCCACCCAGGTCACCTTCGGCTTCCACACGGCCGTCCAGACGGCGACCGACGCGATCGACAAGCTCCACTCCACGGCCGAGTCCCACCGGCGGGTGATGGTGGTGGAGCTCATGGGCCGGCACACGGGGTGGATCGCCCTGTTCGCGGGGGTCGCGGGCACCGCGGACGTGATCCTGATCCCGGAGGTCCCCTACGACATCGAGACCGTCTGCCGGAAGATCCGGGAGCGCTACGCCCGGGGTCGGGAGTTCGCCATCGTGGTCGCGGCCGAGGGAGCGAAGCCGAGGGGCGGAGGACCGAGCCTGAAGGAGGAGGGGGCCCCGGGCAAGGCGGCCCGCTACGGCGGCCTGGCCGAGCGGCTGGCCGCCGAGATCGCCGAGGGCACCGGGCGGGAGACGCGCTCGCTCGTCCTCGGCCACCTCCAGCGGGGCGGCGTGCCGACCGCTTACGACCGGCTCCTCGCGCTCCGCTTCGGCTCGGCGGCGATCGAGCTCGCGCGCGACGACTGCTTCGGCTGCATGGTGGCGCTGGACCCCCCGGAGGTGAAGGCGGTGCCGCTGGAGGAGGCCGTCACGGAGATGAAGGAGGTCCCCGTCGAGGGCGACGTCATGCGGACTGCGCGGTCGCTCGGGATCAGCTTCGGGGACTAGAAGACCGGGGATCGATCCCCACGAGAAGATCGCATGACGGAGATCGCATGACCGGAGACGCCCCCCACCCCGCTCGGCCCGCACCCCGCGCCGGCTTCTGCGGGGCCGTCTTCCTGCTCGCGCTCCTGGCTCCCCCGGCCCCGGCCCAGGACATCTCCAGGGCCGAGCGCATCTCCACGGCCGAGTGGGAGCCGCCGGCGGCGAGGGAGCACCCCTTCCCGCTCACGGTGGCGAGCGTGATGCGGGGGCCGGAGCTGGTCGGGAAGGCGCCGCAGGCGGTGGCGTGGACGGACGACGCCTCGGCCGTCTACTTCGAGTGGCTCCCGGGCGGCGAGCCGTGGCACGAGGAGCGGGACCTCTGGCGGGTGGGGGTGGGGGACGTGGGCGCCGGGCCCGAGCGGGTGGCCGAGGACGCCGACGCGCCGCCCGAGGAGCGGGCCCTCTTCGCCCGGGGCGACCTCTCGCCCGACGGGCGGTGGCGGGTCAGCGCCGTGGACGGGGACCTCTGGCTGGTGGAGCGCGACGATCTCCGTGTGCAACGGCTCACGGAGACGCGGGAGACGGAGCTCTCGCCCTCCTTCGACGCGGCGGGCGAGCGGGTCTTCTTTCGACGCGGGACGAACCTCTTCGCTCTGCACCTCGGAAGCGGGACGTTGCGCCAGCTCACCGACATCCGGGAGCCCGCGGGCGAGGACGAGGAGGAGGACGAGGGGCAGCGGGCCTTCCTCGAGGAGCAGCAGGAGGAGCTCTTCGAGCGGATCCGCACCGAGAGGGAGCTCCGCGAGGAGCGGGAGGAGCGGGCGAGGGAACGGGCGGAGGCCCGGCCGGATTCCCTGATGCTCGAGCGCGGATGGAGGGTCCGCGGGATCGAGCCGAACCGCCCCGGCACCCACGCCGTGCTCACCCTCGCCCGTCCGGCCGAGGAGGCCGAGGAGGTGATCGTCCCGGAGTGGGTCACCGAGTCCGGCTACACCGGATCGCTGGAGACCCGCCCCAAGGTCGGAGACGTCCAGGGGGCGGGACGGATCGGCATCCTCGAGCTCGCCACGGGAGCGGTGGAATGGCTGGAGTTCCCCGCTCCGGACGACGATCCCGAAGAGGCGCGGGCGGAGGAGGGCGGCGTGGCGGGCGATCCGGCCCCGGTCGAGGAGGTGGAGCCGATCCGCGCTTCGCTGGTCGGCTGGAACGACGAGGGGACGGTCGCGCTGGTGAGCGCGTGGTCGAACGACCACGAGAACTCCTGGCTCTACGCGGTGCGGGCGTCCGACGGAGGTGCGGCCGACGGAGATGCGGCCGACGGAGAGTGGACCGAGCTCGCGCACCTCACCGACGAGGCGTGGCACGCCTGGCGGGGGGGGCCGTGCACCGGCTGCGTCGGGTGGGTCCCCGGGGAGGATCGGGCCTTCTACGTCGACGAGGAGAGCGGGTACGCCCACCTCTACACCGTCCGCGCCGACGGCACCGACCGGCGGCGGCTGACCGCGGGCGAGTGGGAGCTCCGGGGCGTCGAGGTGCTGCCCGACGACTCCGGCTTCCTGCTCCACTCCGCCGAGGAGTCGCCCTTCGACACGCACGCCTACACCATGGGCTTCGACGGGGGCGAGCGGACGCGCCTCACCCGGGGCGAGGGCCGCTTCCGCGCCACGCCGTCACCCGACGGCGAGAGGCTGGCGGTGGTGCGCTCCGGGGCGAACCGCCCCCCCGAGCTGTACCTGACGGCGCTCCGGGCGGGGGCCGGGATGGAGCGGGTGACCCGCTCGCCCACCGAGGAGTGGCTCGCCTTCGACTGGATCCGTCCCGAGATCGTCCGCTTCACCGCCCGGGACGGCGCCCGGGTGCCGGCCCGGATCTACCGCCCCCCCGACCTCGGGGCCGAGCCGAACGGCGCCGCCGTGGTCTTCGTGCATGGAGCCGGCTACCTGCACAACGTCCATCACGGATGGTCGTCGTACGAGCGGGAGTACATGTTCCACCACCTGCTCGCCGCCTCCGGCTACACCGTGCTCGACATCGACTACCGGGGCTCGGCCGGCTACGGGCGCGACTGGCGCACCGGGATCTACCGCTGGATGGGCGGCCGCGACCTGAGCGACCAGGTGGACGGGGTCCGCTGGCTGGTGGAGAACGAGGGCGTGGACGCCGAGCGGGTCGGCATCTACGGCGGCTCGTACGGCGGCTTCATCACCCTCATGGCGCTCTTCACCGAGCCGGACGTCTTCGCCGCCGGGGCCGCGCTCCGCTCCGTCACCGACTGGGCCCACTACAACCACCGGTACACCAGCCGGATCCTGAACCTTCCGCAGGACGACCCTGAGGCGTACCGCCGCTCGAGCCCGATCTACTTCGCCGAGGGGCTGGAGGGCCACCTCCTGATCGCCCACGGGATGGTGGACGTGAACGTCCACTTCTCGGACGTCGTGCGCCTCGCGCAGCGGCTGATCGAGCTCGGCAAGGAGGACTGGGAGATGGCCGTCTACCCCGCCGAGGACCACGCCTTCGTCGATCCCGCGTCGTGGACCGACGAGTACCGGCGCATCTTCGAGCTCTTCGAGCGGGTGATCGGGCCGGGGGTGGAGAGCCCGGTGGTGGACGTGCGGGGGGTGGGTGGGCCGCCGCACCCTTAGCGGAGGCCGTCCGAGCGAGCGCCTCGGTGTCCGTCAGGTGAGCTCGGATCCTCTCAGCGTTTCGACCCTCTCCCGGAATTCATCCGCGTCGAGACCCCGGTCCCTCACTTCCAGCAAGACCTTTCGCCTGAGATCGGGCCGACGTTGCGATCTAAGATAGATGAGCGCGAGAAGGTCCATGGTGAAGGTCAGCCCCGACGCCTCCTCCCTTCCCTTCCCGGGCTCCGAGGGAGGCGGATCGAACCAATCGGAGATCTCGTCGGGGCTGAAGAGACCTGAGAGAACTTCGCTCAATTCAGCTCTCGTCCAGGTCTCGGACACGGCGTCTCCGGCGCAAGGTCAAAACGCGCTGCGAATTCTCAATCTAGGAGGATCCGGCTCCGAAGCAGCGTCCGATCCGTGAGAGTGCCCACGTCCGGCGCGAGGTGGAGCGGGCGGCGGAACCAGGCCTCGCCCACGAGCTCGCCCGGACGGAGCCGGTGCTCGACGAGCACGAGCGAGGGCGGACCCCCCTCCTCCCACTCCGCCGGGGCGACGGCGACCTCCACCTCCAGGACGCCGCCGATCGGCCGGCCGTGGTGGACCACCTCCCACCCCTCCTCCGGCGGGTCCGGGACGCGTCCTCCCTGGATGGACAGGAGCCGCAGGCCGTCGGCCCCGGCGTCTCCCGGAAAGACCGAGATCCGCTCCGCTTCCGCTAGGCTCCGGACCGTGATCCGGTAGCGGGCGACCGGCTCCTCTCCCACCCGCTCGACCCTGACCTCCGGGGGCGGACCCTCGGCGAGCGGGGCCGGCCCCAGGTGGTAGCGCCGCGGCCAGGTCGGCAGGAAGTCCGGAACGGTCCGGGGCTCCCGGTCCGCCGCGACCCGGTCGGCGGTCCACGCCGGTACGGGCGCGACGTCGGGCACCGCCCAGCGGGCCTCCTCCGCATCACGGTCCTGGAGGTGGAGGAGGGCGGACGGGAGGGGGCGGCTGTCGGCGGGCTCCCGGGCCGGCAGGGAGGCCGCGAGGGCGAGGGCGGCGGGCGCGAGCGCGAGGAGCGGGACGCCGATCCGTGCCGGGCGCACCGCGGCCGCGAGCAGGGGAAGAGCGAGCGTGAGCGCCAGCGCCGTCAACGCTCCGAGGAGCGCACCGCTGGAGAGACCGAGGCCGATCCAGACGACCCGGACCACGGGGGTGAGCAGCCACGACACCGCCAGCGCCGGAAGCGCGAGGAGGAGCGGGCGGAGGAGGGGCGCGGCTCCCGGACGGGGCAGGAGGAGGGCCAGCGCGGCGCCCCCCGTGGCCAGGACCCCCGGCCAGACCAGCACCATCCCGGTCGTCGGCACGAGCGCGGAGAGGAGCGCGCCCGCGACGAGGGCCGGGGCCGCCGCTCCCAGGGCCGCACCTCCGTCCCGCCGGACCCGGACCGCGGCGGGCAGGAGCGCGACCGAGACCACGCAGAGCGCGGCGGCCACCACGACGAGCACGAGGAGGAGGAAGAGCGGGCCTTCGGCCCACGCCGCCGCGCCGGAGAGGCGGCCCCATCCCGGCCGGATCGCCTCGGCCAGCCGCACGACGATCCACCCCGCGCCCGCCCCCAGGAGGATCGCGCCTCCCGCGACGGCGGCTCCCACCGCCACGCCCACCCAGCCGATCCGCCCCGCGCGGCGCCCCCACACGAGCACGCCGGCCCAGAAGAGGAGGGAGAGGAGTGCGAGCGGCAGCGCCCAGCCGGCCGGATAGACGATCATTCCGAGCCCCGGGACGTCGTGGAAGACGGCATCGCCGTCGGTTCCGGCCGCCAGCGGCGCCAGCTCGACGCGTCCCAGCCGTCGGCCGAGCGCGAGAACGTGGTTCCCGTGGTCCTGCACCGTCCCCGGATCGAGGTGGGCGGGAGTGTCCGACGGGTGATGGTAGCGGGTGGGGTGCTCCGCGCCGGCGAAGTTCAGACCCGTGTAGCCGGCCCGGAGGAAGGGGGTGAGATCCGTGTCGTTCGGCATGCGCCGGTAGAGCTCCGTGAACAGAGAGCTCCCGGTGAGCGTGGGGTCGGCGGAGGCCGCCTCCCGGATCAGGCGGAGGTTCTCGGGGCCCGTCTCGAAGAGCACCGCGCGGCCGCCGGCCCCCCGCATCTCGACGTTGATCACCACGTCCACCGGCTCCACCCAGGGATGACGGCGCTCCAGCAGGGAGCGCGCGCCGAAGAGGCCCAGCTCCTCGGCGTCCGTGAGGAGCACGACGAGGTCGTTCCGGAGCGGCGGCCCCGCCCGCAGCGCCCGCACCGCCTCCAGGATCGCGGCCACTCCCGTGGCGTCGTCTCCCGCCCCCGGCGTCAGCTCCCGCGAGTCGTAGTGCGCCATGAGGGCGAGCGTGCCGGAAGGCGAGCCGTTCGAGGAGGCCGTACCGGGCAGGCGCGCCAGGACGTTCCGCACCGAGACGGCGATCACCGGGCGTGCCCGGCCCGCCGTCCCGCCGCCCCGGAGCACCAGAGCCGAGTCCACGCGGACCTCGAGCCCCATCTCCACGAGCTCCCCCACCAGGTACGCGCGGGCCGAGTCGTGCCGGGGCGATCCGACGGGCCGGGGCGCCGCCGCCAGGACCTCGACGTGCGCCATGGCCCTCTCGGCCGAGAAGGCCGAGTCCGGCGTCGAGCGGGGCCGCGGGTCGGGGGGGCCCTGGAAGGGGAGCGGCGCCAGAATCGCCCCGTACAGGAGGAGGAGGGCGAGCACACCCCAGCCCGCGGCGTGCAGGGACCCCGGCGGAGACTCGGGCGTATCGGATCTCATCGGGCCAATCTCTCGGTCCCGGGAGCGCCGCGCCACGTGCCCGCCGGGACCGACCCCTTCC
>CAYPDV010000007.1:12412-56081 GCA_964409525.1 uncultured Gemmatimonadaceae bacterium | reverse complement strand
GCCCGCCCCCGCCGCCCAGACCCGGACTTCGACCCAGAACGCCAGCGAGAGGCATCCGACGAGCCCCGCGGCGGCGATCCAGCCCGGATAGAGCCGCTCCTCCGCGGAGAGCCGGAGGGCCGCGAGGTTCGTGAGCGCGTAGTAGAGGAGCACCGTGAAGGCGCTGAACGACCAGGTGGTCCGCACGTCGCCGAGGAGCGTGAGCGCGGCCACCACCAGGCCGCACCCCCACACCGAGGCGACCGGGCTCCCCCGCCGGGTGTCGATCCGCCGGAAGAGCCGGGGCGCGTCTCCCCGGCGGGCCATCGCGAGCAGGACCCGCGAGAGGCCGAGCACGAGGTTCACCAGGACCCCGGCCATGGCCGTGATCGCGGCCAGCCCCACGAGCTGCGGCACCCCGCGGAGCCCGACCGCCGACGCCACCGCCTCGAGCGGCGCCGCCGTCCGCTCCGCCGCGCGTCCGAACCCCTCCGCGCCCAGGGTCCCGATCCCGGCGAAGGCGACCCCCAGGTAGAGGGCCGTGACGAGCACCATCGTGACGACGATCGCCCGGGGAATCGTCCGGCCCGGGTCCCGGACCTCCTCGCCCAGCGTGGCGATCCGGCCGTACCCCGTGTAGGCGACGAACATCAGCGCCGCCCCGTGGAGGAGCGCCCCCGGGCCGTACTCCCCGTCCATCTCCGGCAGGACGGGGGTGAAGCGGTCCAGCCCCTCCGGGATCACTGCCGGCAGCGCGACCAGGACCAGGAGCGCGAGGCTCGCGAGGGTGACGCCCACCACCACCGCGTTCGCCCGGTTCGAGCGACGGATGCCGCCGGCCACGAGCGCCGTCACCGCGAGGGTGGCGAGCACCGCCAGGCCGATCCGCACGCCGGGCCGCGGCGGGCCGCCGAGGTTCAGGACGTAGCCGGATAGCCCGAGGGCCGCGGTCGCCGCCGAGGCGCTCTTCGCGAGCAGGAACGTCCACCCGGCGGAGAAGCCGAGCGCCGGCGAGAGCCACCGGTAGCCGTATTCGTACGTGCCCCCGCTCACCGGGTGCGCCGCGGCGAGCTGCGCGCTCGAGAGGCCGTTCGCGGCGGCGAGCGCCGCGGCGAGCACCGTGGCCAGGAGCAGGGTGGGGCCGGCGACTCCCGCCGCGATCCCGATGCTGACGAAGACACCCGTCCCGACCATGGAGCCGAGTCCGAGGAGGACGGCGCCGACCAGCGCCACCTCCCGCCGGAGCGCCTCGCCCGGTGCGGCCGGATCCGCCCTACCGGTCAGTCGATCGGCTCCAGCCCGGCGAGGATGGCCTCGCGCCGGGACTCGAGGAACGGGGGGAGCGCGACCTTCTCTCCGAGGGCGGAGGGGTCCTCGTCCACGGCGAAGCCGGGGCCGTCCGTGGCGATCTCGAAGAGGACGCCGCTCGGCTCGCGGAAGTAGAGGCTCCGGAAGTAGTAGCGGTCGACCGGCCCGCTGTTCGGGACCCCGAGCGAGTCGAGTCGATCGATCCACGCGGCGTACTCCGACTCGTCCGGGGTGCGGAAGGCGACGTGGTGGACGGCCCCCGCGCCCTGGCGGGCCACCGGCAGATCCGGCTGGACCGCGACGTGGAGCTCCGCGTGCGCCCCGCCGGGCCCCATCTCGAAGACCCGCACCGTGCGCCGGCCGTGCTCCGGATCGGCGTACTCCCGCGCCGCACGCATCCCCAGGCTCCGCTCCAGGAACAGGTCGGTCGGGTGGAGCGCGGGCACGCTCATCAGGACGGGCCCCAACCCACGGATCGCGTACTCCGGCGGGACGGGGCCCTCCTCCCACGGCACGGGCGCCGGGCCCCGGCCGCCGTCGTCGACCAGAGCCAGGCGCTGGCCCTCGGGGTCTTCGAAGTCGAGCGTCGCGCGGCCGTCCCGCACCTCCGGCTCGCTGACCGGCACGTGACGCTCGTCGAGCCGCGTGGCCCACCACTCGAGGGCCCCCTCGCCGTGGACCCGCAGGTGCGTGCGGGTGATGCTGCGCGTGCCGCGCTGCTCCGACGGGAGATCCCAGTCGAAGAAGGTGACGTCGGTGCCCGGAGAGCCGGCCCCGTCCGCGTAGAACAGGTGGTAGGCGCCCACGTCGTCCTGGTTGACGCTCCGCTTCACCAGACGCATCCCGAGCACTCCCGTATAGAACCGGTGGTTCTTACGGGCGTCCGAGGTGATGGCCGTCAGATGATGGATTCCGAGCAGATCCATGGGTCGTCCCGCCGATCTCCGTTCGGGGGATGCCGGGTCCCGCCGCCCATCGGACAGGATCCCGACCGCCTTCCTCCGAGGCGTAGAATCGCAAGAACCGGGCGCGGTGCGCCAGATCGGGGCCGACGAGCGACGGGACTACCCGCCGCTCGCCTCCGGCCCCGCCGTCGCTCCCGGCCCCCCGGAATCCTCCGCGAGCTCGTCGGTCGGCGTCTCTCCGGGGCGGACCCCCGACCGGTAGGAGGCGCGCGCCAGGAGAAACGCGGAGATCGGGATCGTCAGGAAGAAGAAGGCGATCCCGAGGAGGGCGCGGGTCCGCACGTCGGCGGCCCCCGCCTGCACCGCCACGCCGAGGAGGATGCTTCCCATGCCCAGGGTCGCCGCCTTGGTGGTCGTCTGGAGCCGGGTGTAGAGGTCGGGCATCCGGGCCACGCCCACCCCGGCGACGGTCATGAAGACCGCACCGACCACCAGGAGCACCGCCGCGATCCACTCGATCATCCGGGCTCCTCCTCCGGATGCACGAGCCAGCCGAACGCGAGGGTCGCCAGGAAGGCGACGAGGGCGAGGACGAGCGCCACGTCCACGAGGAGCGCTTCGTCCGTGGCGACGCTGTACACCGCCACCATCCCGGCGGCGAGCACGGCCAGCAGGTCCAGAGCCACCACCCGGTCGACCACGTCGGGGCCTCGGACGAGCCGGAACAGGGCCAGCACGAACCCCGCCGCCAGGAGGCCCTGCGCCACCACCGTGGCGACCCCCAGGGGTCCGCCGAGCGCCTCCGTCACCGCGACACCTCCAGGATCCGCCGCTCGAATCCCTCCTTCACCGACCGCCGTACCTCGTCGGGGTCCTCCGCATAGAGCGAGTGGACGTAGAGGGTCGAGCGGTCGGGAGCCACGTCGAGTGAGAGGGTCCCCGGCGTCAGGGTGATCATGTTGGCGAGGACCGCGATCTCCATCTCGCTTTCCAGCTCGAGGGGCACGGCGACCACACCCGCGGTGATGCCGGGATGCGGCGCGACCACGTCGAGCGCCACCCGGAGCCCCGAGACGAGGACCTCCTTCAGGAAGAAGAGGAGGAGCGGCACGACCTTCCAGGTCCGCCAGCCCCACCGTCCCGAGGCCACCGAGGGCCCGAGGATCCGCAGCGCGAGAAAGCCGAGGCCGTAGCCGACCAGGAAGTCCAGGATCGTGAGGCGTCCGGTGGCCGCCACCCAGACGAGCGCCAGCATCAGGGTCGGCAGGACCGGGGTCACGGGACCTCTCCCAGCACGGCGGCCACGTACTCTGCGGGGTCCAGGAGCTGCGCCGCCGCGCCCCGGGAGATCTCGAGAACGGGACCCGCGGAGAGGCCGATCCCCAGCATCAGCGCCGCGAGCAGCCCCACCGCCGGAACCATGAACCGGGACGCCGACGGCGCGAGGGAGCCACTCCCCCCCGCGCCCGGAGCCCAGTACGCCCGCGTCCAGATCTTCGCCATCGAGTAGAGCGTCAGCAGGCTCACGCCGAGCGCGACGGCGACGATCCAGTACGCCTGCTCGTCCACTCCCGCCTTCACGAGGGCCAGCTTTCCGAAGAATCCGGAAAGGGGGGGAAACCCGGCCAGCGAGAGGGCCGGAACGGCGAAGAGCAGGGAAACGCCGGGGTGGGAGCCGTAGAGCCCGCCGAGTCGATCGATCCGATAGCTCCCGCCGAGATGGTGCGCCAGCCCCGCGGCCAGGAAGAGCGCGGCCTTGGCCAGCACGATGTGGATCATGAAGAAGACCGTGCCCAGCAGCGACCCCACCGTCAGCAGGCCGACCCCCATGAGGAGGTAGCCCATCTGGCTGACGATGTGGAAGGAGAGCAGTCGCCGCATCTCCGTCTGCGCCACCGCTCCGAGCACCCCGGTGACCATGGTGAGGCCCGCCACGACCAGGAGCAGGGGGTGCGTGAATCCCGGGTCGTGGACGAAGAGGAGGGTGAAGACCCGCACGATCGCGTAGATCCCGACCTTGGCGAGGAGGCCCCCGAACAGGGCGGCGAGCGCCACGGGCGGCGTGTGGTAGGAGGCGGGGAGCCAGAAGAAGAGGGGAAAGACGGCCGCCTTGATCCCGAACGCGGTCAGGAGGAGCACGGCCACGGGGGTCACGGCTCCGGGATCCGCCGCTCCCCGGAGACGCACCGCCAGATCGGCGAGGTTCAGCGTGCCGGTCATCCCGTACAGGAGCCCCACTCCCGCCAGGAAGAGTGCGGAGGCGAACAGGTTGAGGACCGCGTACTTGACCCCTCCCTCGAGGCGGTCCCGTGCGCCACCCAGCGTGAGGAGGACGAAGGACGCCACCAGCAGCACCTCGAACCAGACGAAGAGATTGAAGAGGTCGCCGGTGAGGAATGCTCCGGAGACGCCGGCCATGAGGAGGTGGATCAGCGGATAGTAGCCGAGCGCTTCCTGCCGGCGGCCGATGCCGCCCAGCGAATAGACGACCACCACCAGGCCGAGGAGAGCCGCCAGCACGACCATGATCCCGCCGAACAGGTCCGCCACGAAGGTGATGCCGAACGGGGCCCTCCAGCCGCCCAGGTGCAGCGCCTGGACGCCTCCGCTCCGCACCTCCAGGAGAAGCGCGAGCGAGACCCCCAGATGAGCCGCGTGCGCGACCACGGCGAGCCGGCGGTGGAGCCGGCGGCGGCCCCACCAGAGCAGCGACACGAGGCCGGCGGCGAGCGGAACGAGCACGGGCAGCACGAGGAGGTGCGTCATCGGTCCGTCGCCCGCATCCGGTCCGTGTCGTCGGTGCCGAGAGCGCGGAGGGTCCGGTACGCTAGCGCCAGGACGAAGGCGACCGACGCGAAGTTGATGACGATCGCGGTCAGGATGAGCGCCTGGGGCAGCGGGTCGGCCACGGCGCCGGCGACGGCCGTGGTGCCGGGCTCGAGGATCGGCGGACGCGCCCGGGTGAGCCCCGCCGCGGTGAAGACGAGGAGATTGCCGGCGTGGCCGAGGAGGATGAGGCCCACGACCAGCCGGAGCAGGCTCGGCCGCAGCAGGACGTAGACGGCCGCGGCGTAGAGCGCCCCGATCACGACCGCGAGGAGCGGCGTCGTCATCTCCGCTCCCGCGCCAGGTAGAGGATCACCGTGAGGGCGCCTCCGACCACGGTGAGGTAGACGCCGGTCTCGAAGAGGAGCGGAGTGCCGACCTCCACGGCCCGGCCCCGGGCCTCCACCTCCGCCGACCAGTGCGACAGGAACGGCTCGCCCCGCAGGAGCGCGGGAAGGCCGCTGGCGACCATCAGGGCCAGGCCGGCCGGCATGAGGCGGGGCGGATGGACCCGCGCCAGCCCGCGTGTGAACCTCGCGCCGAACGCGAAGGCGCTGAACGCGAACGCCGCCGCCGCCACCAGCCCGCCGGAGAAGCCCCCTCCCGGCGCGTGCTCGCCCCTGAGGAGAAGGAAGACCGAGAAGAGGAGGAGGACGGGCGAGAGGAGCCGGACGGCGGTCGTCAGGATCAGCGGCTCGATGCGCTCCCTCCTTCCGGTGCGCCGCCATCCGAGAAGGAGCGCCACCCCCATCCCGGCCGTGGCGAGCACCGTCACCTCGCCGAGGGTGTCCATCGCCCGGAAGTCGACCAGGATCCGGTTGACCACGTTCCAGGGCAGGGATCCGCCGGGCTCGTGGGCCAGGTACGCGTCGGACACCGCTCGGGGGCCCAGCCGGGTCGCGTCGGCGAGGAGCACCAGGGCTGCCATGAGGGCCCCGGCACCGAGGGCGACGGCACCGTCCCGGGCGCGGCCCACGGCTCCCTGGGGGGGCGGTCGAGCCACGCCCTCCGTGACCGTGCTCAGCAGGAAGACGAACATGACGACCACGAAGGTCTGGACGAGGACCTGGGCCATGGCGAGGTCCGGGGCGCCGAAGAGCACGTAGACGAGGACCTCGCCGAGCCCGATCACCCCCAGGGCCACCACCATGCCGATCACGGACCGCGCGCGGACGGCCGCACCGGCCGCCACGACGAGGAGGACGGCGACGATCACGTCGTGCTGGCGGAGTCCCGGCCCCGCCGTCCACCCAGGCCAATCCGTCCGTCCGACGAGGACCCACCCCACCCCGGCGAGCAGCGCCAGCACGGTCACCAGCAGGTAGTAGCGGAGGTATCCGTGCTGCAGGACCGCGGTCTGGCCCCGGGCCAGTCGGTCGAGCGCGGACTCGCCCCGCTCATACCACCGTCCCGGCCCCCACCGTCCCGCCTGCATCCCACCCAGGAGGCGCCGGACGGGGCGCCGGAGGGCGAAGACCACGATCCCCCCCGCGACGCTGACCCCGCTCAGCGCCAGCTCCGGGCTCCATTCGGGCCAGGGGGCGGGCTCCAGCGCCCCCGGGCTGCCACCGACCGCGGCCGCGGCCGGATCCAGGATCCGCCGGAGGATCTGCGGCGCCCCGCCGAGGACGAGCGCGAGGATCCCGAGGGAGAGCGGCGCGAGCCAGAGCTCCGCGCCCGCCTCCCGGGGCCTTTCGACCGGCGCCTTCGGCGAGCCGGCGAAGGGACGGATGCCGACCACGGCCGCGACGGCGACCAGGAGCGCGAGCGAGACGGCGGCGAGCGCGACGAGCGCCGCCGGCGCGACCGCGGCCTCCCTGAGTGCGTGGTAGAGCTCCTCCTTTCCCGCGAACCCCACGAACGGTGGGATCCCGATCATCGAGAGCGCGGCGAGGACCGCGGCGCCCGCGGTGAGGGGCATGGCTCTCGCGAGGCCGCGTGAGTCGTCGGCCGTCTTCGCACCGGCCCCGTGGTCGAGCGAGCCCGCGACCAGGAAGAGCCCGGCCTTGTAGAGGACGTGGACGACGAGGTAGAGGAGCGCCGCCCCCACGGCCGCCTCCGTCCCGAGCCCGAGGAGGAGCACGAGCGCGCCGAGCACGCTGACGGTCGCGTAGGCGAGGATCTTCTTCAGCTCGACCTGCTCGAGCGCCCAGAGGGCCCCCACCGCCATGGTCGCCGCCCCGACCGCCGCGGTGACCCCGGTCCAGAGGAGGGTTCCCCCGAGCAACGGCGTGAGGCGCGCGATCAGGTAGACGCCCGCCTTGACCATGGCGGCGGAGTGGAGGTAGGCGCTGACCGGCGTGGGCGCCTCCATGGCCGCGGGAAGCCAGAAGTGGAAGGGCGCCTGCGCCGACTTGGTGAAGGCCCCGAGGAGGACGAGGAGGACCGCCGGCGCGTAGAGCGAGTGGCCGCGCACGAGCTCGGCCCGGTCGAGGAGGACGCTCGTCTCCAGGCTCCCGCCGGCGACGCCCAGCAGGAGAAAGCCCGCCAGGAGCGCCTGTCCTCCGAAGGCGGTGACCATCAGCGCCTTCCAGGCGGCCTTCCGCGCCGCCTCCTCCGCGTGGTGGAATCCGATGAGGAGGAACGAGGTGAGTGCGGTCAGCTCCCAGAAGACGAAGAGGGCCAGGAGGTTGTCGGCCAGGACGAGCCCGAGCATCGAGGCCATGAAGAGGAGCAGCAGGGCATGGAAACCTCCCGCCCGCTCCTCCTCGTCGGCGAAGTAGGCCCCGGAGTACACCAGGATCACGGCACCGACCGCGGTCACCGCGAGCGCGAAGAGGAGGGAGAGCCCGTCCAGCCGGAGCGACAGCTCCAGGTCGAGGGTCGCCGCCCACGGCAGCGAGGTCCGCACCGCGCCTCCCCCCTCGATCCGCGGGAGGAGCGCGAGGAAGTAGGCGGTCAGCCCCGCCGGAAGCAGAGAGAGGATCCACCCGGTGGATCGGCCGGCCCGCCGGTGGACGAGCGGCGCGAGCAGGGCCAGGGCGAACCCCGAGAGCGTCGCGAGGAAGAGGCCCATCAGGGCTCGGCTCGGGAGGCACGGACGTCCGGCTCCGGTCGGACAGCCGTGTGTGCCATCGTCGATATCCCCCAGAAAGCTGGACCGCCCGTCGCCCCCGGGCATGCAAGAAGCGTACGTCTCACGGGGGGGCGTCGAGGGGCGGCACGGGGGGCCGCACGCTTCTTGCTCGCCGCTCTCCTCGGCCCCTCGCCTCCCGTCCTCCGCACCCGCTCCCGCAATGACCGATCCCGGCATCCGTTCCATTCTCGTCGCGACGGATCTGGGCGAGGGCGCGGGCGGGGTCCTGGAGCAGGCGGCCACCCTGGCCGATCACGTCGACGCCGACCTCCATGTGCTCCACGTCCTGGAGACGCCCGGCCGGCTTCCCGACGCGCTGGGCGGCGCCCGGGCGCCCGCCGGCGACCCGGACGGGGTCCGCGCCGCGGCTGGGGAGCTCCGCGAGCGGCTCGGCCGCATCCTTCCCGACACCGCCCCGGCGAGCAGCGACGTGCGGAGCGGCACCGCGCACCAGGAGATCCGCTCCCACGCCGCGGAGGTGACCGCGGACCTGGTGGTCCTGGGGCCCAACCGGGACCCCGACGTCCGGGCCCGCTTCCTCGGGACCACCGCGGAGCGGGTGCTCCGCGGCGCCGCCGTTCCCTGTCTCGTGGTGCGCGCGCCGCTCCCGCTGCCCCCCGAGCGAATCGGTGTCCCGACCGATCTCTCCGAGGCCGGGCGGGAGGCTCTCTCGCTCGGGCTGCGCTGGGCCGCGGGTCTCGCCGGAGCGGCCGGAGCGGGCGGGGCGGGCGGATCGAACGCTCCGAGGCCCGACGTGAGGGTGATGCACGCGGGCTGGACGGTCTACCGGGACGACGAGGAAGCCACCCGGCGGCTCCTCGTCGAGCCGATGGAAGGTCAGATCGCCGATGCGCTCGAGTCCACGGGAACCGGGGACAGGGTGTCCGCCCGATCCGAGATCGTCTGGGACAACCGCTCCGCGGACGCGATCGTCGCCTGGTCCGAGCGGGAGCGGCTGCACCTCCTGGTCATGGGATCGGAGGGCCGGGGCGGTGTGAAGCGGGCACTGCTCGGCAGCGTCGTCACGTCGGTGGCGCGGCGGGCCCCCTGCTCGATCCTCGTCGCCCCCTCACCCGACGAGGAGCGGGAGCCCGCGTGACGCTCCACTCCCCGGGCACTCCGGCGGCCACCGGACGTCCGCGTCTGGAGCGGGTCGTCGTCGGGATCGACTTCACCCCGGCTTCCGTCGACGCCGCATCCTGGGTCGCGCAGCACCTCGCACCCGAAGCGGAGCACGTCCTCGTCCATGCCCTCAAGGTTCCCGAGCCGCCCCGATTTCTCCGTGAGGCGGTGGGCGGGCGCTCCGCCGTGCTCGCCGAGGCCCGGCGGGAGGCCGTGCACCGGCTCGAAGGGCTGCGGGAGGAGCTCTCCTCGTCGGGCGTCCGGATCGAGGTACGGGAAGGCGCGGCGGATCGGGTGCTCTCCGACGTGACGGAGGAGATCGGCGCGGATCTGGTCGTCGTGGGTGAGCACGGAGCCGGCACGAGCGGCCGGCGGAGGCGCGGCCCGGGAACCACGGCCGAGCGCATGCTGCACGAGTCCCCGGCGCCCGTCCTCCTCGCGCGGAACCCGCCGGCGGGCGCCCCCCGGCGTGCGCTCGTGGCCGTGGACGACTCGGACCGGGCCCGGGGGGTCCTCGAGTGGGCGGCATTCCTGAGACGCGCCTTCGAAACGGAGATCACCGCCTGCCACGTCTTCCGCCCCCTCTACGCGGGGGTGAGCGGCCTCCTCTCGGGGGACGAGGCGGCGCGCGGCATCGAGCCGGCGCAGCGCCGCCAGGCACGGGCGTGGCTGGAGGACGAGGTGCGGAGCGCCGGACTCCCGCCGGAGGGGGTCGGCATCGAGATCGACGAGGGCGATCCCGCGCGTGAGATCCTGTCCCGCGAGGAAGAGGGCGCGCCCGACCTCGTCGTGATGGGAAGCCGCGGTGCCGGAACCGTGGGCCGGGTCCTCCTCGGAAGCGTAGCCGGCGCCCTGATCCGCGAGGGCTCCCGGCCGGTGCTCGTCGTGCGCCCGGGCACTTGAGCCGGGCCTCCTCGCCTCCGCTCGCCGCTCACGTCGCCGTCACCGCCGCGGTGATGGTGGTGGCGGGCGGATGCATCGCCACCGTGCCGCGATACGACGACCGTCCTCCCTCCCTCCGCCTCGAGGTGCGGGGGCTTCCCGGCGGCGACCTCGTGCTCCGGCCGGGGAGCGAGCCCCGGGGGCGGGAGCTCGGCGCCGGGGACCTCGTCGACCTCAGGGTCGTCGCCGCGGACGGCGGAGGGGTGCGGCGCGTGGCGCTGACGGGGCGGATCACCATCGGATGCCGCGACCCTGAGACGGGGGCCCGCACCGTCGAGACGACGGACTTCGACGAGGAGGACCTCGATCCGGGGGATCCCGCGGGGGTCCGCACGACCGCGGCGGTCGGTCGGGTGGTCCGGGTGTCCGACTACCGGGTGAGCTGCGCCGATCCGGGCGCCCTCCCCCGTGTGGACGGGACCTTCCGTGGAGAAGCGGAGGACTTCCACGGCAACTGGAGCGTCACCGCCACCTTCACCGTCGGCTTCGAGCCCCGGAGCCGGTGAGCCGCCCGGTGAGCGCCGCGCGCGGGGATCGACGATCCCGTCCGGTGAGCGCCGCGCGCATGGATCGGCTATCCTGCCCGGACGCCGGGCGGAGAGGGCGTGCCGGGGCGCGTGAGCACCACCTGCAGGGTCTGGGCGCGCCGGGCGCGGAACGTTCCGGCGCAGGCGAGCAGATAGTAGCGCCAGAGGCGCCGGAACCGTTCGCCGTACCGCTCCCGTAGCTCCGGCCACGCCTCCTCGAACCTCCGGTGCCACGCCATCAGCGTCCGGTCGTAGTCCGGTCCGAAGTTGTGCACGTCCTCGATCACGAAGAGCCCCTCCGCCGCCGCCGCGATCTCCGCGGGCGCGGGGAGGTTGGCCCCCGGGAAGACGTAGCGGTGGATCCAGGGATCGACGTGGCGGGTGCGGCGGTTGCCGGAGATGGTGTGCAGCAGGCTGACCCCGCCGGGCGCGAGGCGCCGGTCCACCACCTCCATGTAGGTGCGGTAGTTCTTCGGCCCGACGTGCTCGAACATCCCCACCGAGACCACCGCGTCGAATCGGCCCCCCACCTCCCGATAGTCCGCGACCCGGATGTCCACCGGAAGCCCCCGACACTCCTCCCGCGCCACCTCGGCCTGCTCCGTCGAGACGGTGACGCCGGTGACCTTCGCGCCATGGCGCTCCGCCGCCCAGCGGGCCAGGGCGCCCCATCCACACCCGATGTCGAGAAGGGTGGTGCCCTCCCGTATCCCCGTCTTCCGGCAGACGAGCTCCAGCTTCGCCTCCTGGGCCTCGTCCAGCGTCCGGGCATCCTTCCAGAACCCGCACGAGTAGACCATCCGCCGGTCGAGCATGGCCCGGTACAGGTCGAGGCCCCGTTCGTAGTGCCCGCTGGCGTCGCGCCGGGCGCGCCGGAGCCCCTGCAGGTTGAAGACGCGGGCGGCGAGCGCGAGCGCCATCACCCTGGGGCTCCGCCTCGCCCGCTCCTGGAGCCCACCCCCCAGCATCCTGCGGATCACCTCGTCCGGAGACTCGGCGTCCCACCAGCCCTCCACGTACGACTCGCCGAGACCGAGCGAGCCGTGGCGGAGCACGTGTCGGTAGAAGCGGGGATCCCGCACGCGGACGTCGTGCGGGCCCGGACCGTCGACCTCGATCCCGGTCTCCCGGAGCAGGTCCCGGACGGCCCGCTCGAACCCGCCGGCACCACCGGCGCCGCCGTCCTCGCGCGCCGCCTCCGGGTCCTGCTCCTCTGCGGTCATCGTTTCGCTCCCCCGCGGGTCCTCTTCCATCGTACTCACTCCTCCAGCTTACGGTAGAGCGTGCGCCGGGCAATACCCAGAATCCCGGCCGCACGGCTCTTGTTCCCGTCCACCAGGTCGAGCACGTGGCGCACGTACCGGCGCTCCACCTCCTCCAGCGGCGGCGGCCCGGAATCCGAAGGCCGCAGCAGCGGTCCGGCCTCGACGGCGACCTGTGGGCTCGCGGTCGCGATCCGGTCCGGGAGGTGCCTCCGCTCGACCACCTCGCCACGAGCGAAGGTCACCGCTCGCTCCAGCGCGTTCTCCAGCTCCCGGACGTTGCCGGGAAAGGGATGGGCCCGGAGCGTCGCGACGGCGTCGGGCGCCATTCCGCGGATGTCCTTGTTCAAGCGGGCGGCGTGCTTGCGCAGGAAGTGCGCGCTCAGCAGCTCGAGATCCTCCTCCCGCTCACGCAGGGGCGGCACCCTCAGGCGGAAGGTCTCCAGCCGGTAGTAGAGATCGTCCCGGAACCGCCCCTCGTCCCGCTCCACCTCGAGCTCCCGGTTCGTGGCCGCCACCACCCGCACGTCCACCTCGCGCTCCCGGTTGCTCCCCACCCTCCGGAGCCGTCCCTCCTGGAGGACCCGGAGCAACTTCGCCTGGAGGGCGGGGCTCATCTCGGCGATCTCGTCCAGGAAGAGCGTGCCCCCGCTCGCCTCCTCGAACAGCCCGCTCCGGGCACCGGTCGCGCCCGTGAACGCGCCGGCCTCGTGTCCGAAGAACTCGCTCTCCAGAAGCGATTCGGGGATCCCGGCGCAGTTCACCGCCAGGAAGATCCGCGACGAGCGGCGACTCTCGTCGTGGATCGCCCGCGCGACGAGCTCCTTCCCCGTCCCGCTCTCGCCCTGGATCAGCACCGGTCCCTCCGAGTGCGCGAGCACGCGGATCTGGTCGAACAGCCTGCGCATGGGGCCGCTGCGTCCCACCATGCCGTGGAAGTCGCCGCTCCCCACCACCTCCTCGTAGCGCTCGAGGGCGCGGACGAGCCGACGGTGCTCGAGGGCACGCTGCACCGCCACGTGGAGATGCTCGAGATCGAGGGGCTTGGTCAGGAAGTCGTCGGCGCCGGCCTTCAGGCAGTCCACGGCACGGGAGACGGTGGCGTGGGCCGTGATCACGATGAACCCGGGCCGGCGGGGAAGATTCACCGTCTGCGCCAGCAGGACCTCGCCGCCCACTCCGGGCAGCCTGAGATCGGAGATCACCAGGTCGACCGGCTCTCCCTCACCGAGGATCTCCCACGCCTCCTCGGCGGAGGGAGCGGTGCGGACGTGGAGCCCGCGGTCGGAGAGCTCCTCCGCGAGGAGCCGGGCCAGGTCGTCGTCGTCCTCGACGAGCAGGACGCGGTCGTGGCGCTCAGGCATCGGCGCCCTCCAGGCCCCGGCTCACCGAGAGGATGAACCGCGCCCCCCCCGAATCCGTTTCCTCGAGCCGCACCTCCCCGTCGTGCTCGTCCGCGACGGTCTGAACGAGGGCCAGGCCGAGCCCGGTTCCTTCCGCCGGCGCCTTCGTGGTGAAGAACGGCTGGAAGATCCGCCCCCGCTCCTCCGGGGGGATGCCGGGACCGTCATCCTCCACCACGAACGAGATCTCGTCCGACGACACGCGCCACCGGAGCCGCACCGACCCTCCGGGGTCGGCCTGTGCGGCGTTGCGAAGCAGGTTGGCGAGCGCCTGCTCCAGGCGGGGCGGATCCACCACGATCTCGGCCGAAGGCTCGCCGCTCCGCACCCGGAGCTCGGAGCCCAGCTCCTCGAACACGGGGCGCACGGCCGCCTGCGCACCACGGACGATGCGTCCGACGCTCATGCGCCGACGCGCCGCCTCCTCCCTCCGGGAGATCCCCAGGAGCTGCTTCACGGTCGCGTCCATCCGACGGACCTGGCCCCGGACGCGCTCCCACCGTTCGCGCTCCTCGGGGTCGAGCTCGGTGTCCCGCAGCGCCCGCTGTGCGTCGGCGTCCACCACCCCGAGCGGCGTGCCGAGCTCGTGGGCCACACCCGCCGCGAGCTGCCCGATCGAGGCGAGCCGCTCCGAGCGCTGGAGCCGCTCCTGGAGCGCGAGCTCCATCCCGCGCCGCCGCTCCACCTCCCGCTCGGAGCGTGCGAGTCCGTCGAGCATCCGGTTCAGCCCCGCGGCGATCGACCCGATCTCCTTCGGATTCGGCTCGACCGGTACGCGATGTTCGCTCTCGCCGGCCTCGACCCGGCGCATCCCCTCGACGAGCCTCGCCACCGGCCGGCCCACGGCACGATGGTGACCCACCAGGACCAGCCCCGCGCCGAGCACCACGATGCCGCCGATCAGCCACGCCGCGCTCCTCTGCCACCGTTCCAGGTACTCCTCCATCTCGCGCCGTCGACGGGTCACCTGCAGCATGCCGATCGGCTCGCCCCGCGCCCCGATGAGAGGCACGAAGTAGGAGTACACTCTCCGCTCGCCGACCTCGCCGTACTCGCCGAATCTGCCCTCGAGCCCCGTGATCTCGTCCACCTCCGCCTCCTCTCCCTCCCGCGGCTCGACCGCTCCCACAGCCGCGATGCGCCGTCCGAGCTCGTCGTACACGTACGCCCCGTAGACCCGGCGGATCTGGAAGGCGGACTCGAGCGCGCGGAGCACCTGCTCCTCACGGCCGCTCTCGAGGGCGTCGGCGAGGGGAAGCCGGATGGCGCGCGCCACGAGCTCCACGTCCTCCTGGAGACGCCGCTCCAGCTGCTCCTCGAGAACTCCCAGCCCCAGCCACGCCCCCCCGGCAGCCGCGAGCAGGAGGGGGAGGATGGCGAAGAAGAGCATCGCCTGGCGGAGGCTGTGCGGGTACATCGGTCCGCTCCGGAGGGGAGGATCGTTACCAAGTGTCACAAATGTGACGTTTCGATACAACCCGGGACGCCATCTCCGCCGGCGAGTGGCGCGGCGGACGTACACCCGGCCCCCCCGGAAAGCCCAGCGGTTCCGTGGCTTCTCGGCCTTCGGTCGCACGCGGGAGGGCGGAGGGCGCCTCGCGGTACGGCCCCTGCCCCTCATGGAGGCCGACCGCTCGACCACACGGGTCGGGCTCGGACAGCAAGCGGAGGAACCATGACCTACACGACCAAGATCGTCGCGGCGGCCGCCACGGCTCTCCTGCTCGGGACCGCGAGTCCCGCGATGGCGCAGGATCCGGCCCCGGCGCCCGCGCCGGAGCAGGCGCACGAGATGGAAGAGGTGACCAGCGACGAGCTGGAGCGCTTCGCCCGCTCCTACCTCGAGATCTCCCAGGTCGGACAGCAGATGGAGCAGAGGCTCGCCTCGGTGCAGGATCCGAACGAGGCGCAGGAGATCCAGGCCGAGGCCCAGGAGCAGATCGTCGTCGCGCTGGGCGAGAACGACCTCACCCCCGAGCGGTACCAGGAGGTCGGCGCGATGATCAACGCCGATCCCGAGCTGCAGGAAGAGCTCGTGGAGATCCTCGAGGAGCTCCAGGAGGAGGATCCGCAGGGCGGCGGCCTCTGAGCCCCCATGCGATCGAAGGACCCGTCGGCGGCATCCACCGGATGACGCGGGACGGCACGGGGCCGCGGTAGCACCGCCCCGCTTCGAGACGGTCGTGCCGGCGTCGCCGGTGCGGCCGTTTCGTCGTTCCGCGGGGTCCGCCGGGGGCCGCGCTCAGAAACGACGCCCGAGGCTCACGTCGAAGCGCGAGGTCCCGCCCGTCTGGATGGACCAGCCCGCCTCGACGACGCCGACGGGGCTCCGCCAGTGCATGCCGAGCTGCACGCCGGCGACCCAGCGGGCGTCGTCGAGCCGGTCGAGCTCCTCGGGAGCGGCGCCGGTCCGCATCCGCGCCGTGGCGAAGCCGGCGAACACGGGGTAGGCGGCGTCGAGCCCTACCACGGCGCGACCGCGCCCCCGGGCCTCTCCCCACCGGAGCCCGGGCACCGCGTGCTCGTCTCCGAGCGCCGGCCGGACATCGAGTGGGGCTCCGGAGCTGACGGCCCGGAGGTCCACCACTCCCGCCAGGAGCAGGTCGCCGGCCTGGAAGCGCCGGGAGCCGCTCAGCGCTGCTCGCGAGTACGACAGGTCTCCGAGTCGGAGCTCGCCCTCCGCGAGGAAGGGCACACCGACGACCAGCACCTCGGAGTTCAACGAGGTGAAGCGGACGACGGGGCCCACGGCGGCGCCGGATCCGCCCTCCTCCACGTCCACCCACTCCGCCCGCACCGCGGCCTGCATCATCCGGTCCCGCAGGATGTGCGGGAACTCGAGCGCGATCCACCCTCCGGCCCGCACGGTCTGCAGCGCTCCGACGGCGTCCTCGAGGATGAAGCGGGAGTCCTTCTCGGCCGCGTGGATGCCGACGCTCCAGGCGAGGGCGGGGCGGCCGAGCGAGAAGACACGGGCCGAGGCACTCGCCCACCGCTCGACGCCGTCCCGCGACGCGGAGGCCGAGAGCACGGTCGGACGGGTGCCGAACGCCGTGTTCCGCGCCAGGGAGAGCCACAGGCGACCTCCCCGGTCATTCTCGTATCCGGCCGCACCCGCCATCGACGTCTGGGGGGGCGCCTCCAGCCGGACGACGAGAGCGGGAGCATTCTCCGCGCCGCCCCGGTGATCGACCCGGGGCCACACCCCCTCGAAGAGGCCGGTCGTGTACAGCCGGTCCACTGCGCGGAGCACCGCCTCCGGATCGTACTCCCCGGGAGCCACCTCCTCGAACGTCCGTCGGGCCAGCCGGGCGAGCGCCGAGTCGGGCGCCTCGACGACCAGCGCGGAGAAGGAGAGGGGGGGCGATGGTCGCACAGGCGCTTCTCGTCGCATGGTATCGGGCACCTCGGGCAGGTCACGGCGAGCCGCCATCCACCCGAGCGTGAGCAGGGGCGACGGATCCCGCGGGAAGGTGGCCCCGGAGAGCCCCGCGGAGAGGTCCGGAACCACGAGGTGGTCGGGCGGCATCGTGTCCCGGCGGGTCGCGTGCTGCATGAGGTCGAGCGCACGCTGGATCACGGCGAGGGGCGCCCGGGAGTGGACCTCCGGGGACGGCCGACTCACGTCCACCGCGATCACCCGGGTGGCGCCGAGCGAGCGAGCCACTCCGATGGGGAGGTTGTCGGTGAGGCCCCCGTCCACCAGGATGCGATCCTCCCACTCCACGGGAGCGAAGAATCCCGGCACGGCCATGCTGGCTCGCGCCGCGCGAGCGAGGTCCCCGCTCTCCAGGACGACCTGCTCGCCCGTCGTGAGATCGGTGGCGACCGCCCGGTAGCGTCGCGCCAGTCGGTCGAAGTCCCCGCGGCTCCGCGCGTTCGCGTCGAAGAGAAGCCTCGCGAGCAGCCGGTTGACCCGCCACTGGCTCACGAATCCCCGGCTCGCCCGCAGATTCTCGACGTCGAGGTCGACGCTCATCATCGGGTACCGGACGTCCCGATCGGGCCCGACGACCAAGGGGGTGGGGACGAACAGCTCGTCCCACGCCTCGGCCAGGATGCGCTCCCGGATCTCGGACGGTTCGTATCCGGCCGCATAGAGCGCCCCGACGACCGCCCCGGCGCTGTTCCCCACGACGATGTCGGGCTCGTAGCCGAGCTCCTCGAGTCCCAGGAACACCCCGGCGTGGGCGAGCCCGCGCGAGCCTCCTCCGCTCAGGACGAGGGCTTCCTGAGCGACGCCTTCGCCCGCCGGGAGCGCCACGAACGCGAGGAGGAGGCAGAGGGTCGAGGCAGGCGAGCGCAAGCGGGATTTCCGGGAAGGAGACGAAGGTCGACACCCTGGCGCCGCCGGTGCAAGTGCCATTCCCCACGCCGGACGGCCGGCGCCCCGGCCTCACCCCTCGACGATCCCGCGCACGACCTCCTCGAGCTCGCTCAGCTCGTAGGGCTTCGAGAGGACCGGCCGCTCGGTCTCCGCGAGGAAGTCGTGCGACCGGGGGGTGACCACGTCTCCGGACATGAAGATCACCCGGTCGGCGAGCTCCGGGTGCCTCTCCTCGATCTTCCGGTAGAGCTCCTCTCCATCCATCCCGGGCATCCGGAGGTCGATCAGGATCGCCCCTGGAGGCGCAGCCCGCGCGAGCCGCACCAGGGCCTCCTCCCCCCCGTGGACCTCGGCGGCCTCGAAGCCCGACCGCGAGAGGAAGCGTCGCGCCACGCTGGCGACGGTCGCATCGTCGTCCACGACGAGCACGCCCGGCCTCCGCTCGTGGCTCGCCTCCACCTCCTCCCGCGTCTCCGCACGTTCCGCCACCGGGAGCCGGAGCGCGATCCGGGCGCCCCCCTCTCCCGCTGCGCCCCCTTCCACGGCGGGCCGCCCCCAGTTGCCCGCGGTGATCTCTCCTCCGTGCTCCTCCGCCAACCGGTAGGAGACCGACAGCCCGAGTCCGGTGCCCTCGCCCACGCTCTTCGTCGTGAAGAACGGATCGAAGATCCGCTTTCTCACCTCTTCCCGGATCCCGGGACCGGTGTCCTCCACCACCATCTCGGCCATGCCGTCGCGGGGGCGGATCCGGACGACGATCCTTCCCTCCGGGTGCTCCTCTCGGATGGCGTGGTCCGCGTTCGCGAGGAGATTGTGGACGATCTGCCGGACCTGGTCCGCGTCGGCGAGAGCCGGGGGGGTCTCCGGGTCGACGTCCATCTCCACGGTGACGCTCGCCAGCCGGAGCTGGGGCAGGCGGAGCTCGACCACGGATCCCACGACCTCGTCCAGGTCGAGGGGCTTCTTCTCCGGAGGCCGGGGGCGGGCGAACGCGAGCAGGTTCCGGATGATCGATCCGGCCCGCTTCGCCTCCATGCGGATGGACTGGAGATCGCTCCGGACGTCCTCCGGAAGCGCCTCCATCAGGAGGAGCTCGGCGGTGCCCGAGATCGCGTGCAGCGGATTGTTCACCTCGTGGGCGACCCCGGCGGCGAGCTCGCCGATGGACGCCAGCCGGTACGCCGCGCCCATGCGGGCCTCCCGCGTCTTCTCCTGCGTGAGGTCCTGCTCGATGTCCACGATGGCCACGAGTTCGCCCCCCTCGTCCCGGACCGGCACGACCGTGGCGCGGACGGGAACGGGGTGGCCGTCACGGTGCCGATCGAGTACCTCACCGATCCATGCGCCCGACCGGATCGCTTCATCGATCTCGCTCTGGATCTCCTCCGCTCCCTCTTCCCACCGGATCGACTCCATCGAACGCCCGATCAGCTCGTCGGGCGAGTAGCCGAGGATCTCCTCGACCGCCGGGTTCACCCTCTGGATCTTCCAGTCGGGCGAAGAGATCTTGACCGCGTGGGGCAGGTGGTCGATCGTCCGGGCAAGGGTGTGCATCTCCGCGGCGCGCTCGCGGTCGCGCTCCTGGAGGCTGGCCCGCTCGAAGATGATCGCGACCAGTCCGAGCGCGCTCTGCAGGAGGTCCTCCTCGGCTTCGCCCAGCGGGCGTCCGGATTCCGCGCGCGCCACGACGGCGAAGCCGGCGGGTCCCGCTCCGGTGAGGATCGGCAGGGCGATGTAGCCCGTGGCTCCGACCGCGTCGAGCGCCTCGCGGCCCTCCGTGGTCAGCTCCGGGTCGTCCCGCTCGACGACGACCTTCTCCCCCGTCCGCATCGCCTCGGGACCGGGCAGGTCGGAGGAGACCGGAACCGTGCCGAACCACTCCTCGATCGAGTCGGCGATGGACCCCGGGTGGCGCTCGGGCAGGAAGAGCCCCTCGAGCCCGACGCTCTCGGTCCCGCGTATCTTCAACCAGATCCCGAGCGGGTGGCCGAAGTAGCGGCCCAGCGCCTCGGCCGTCCGCTGGACCGCCTCGGCCGCCGTGGGGCCGTGATTCACGGCGCGGGCGATCTCGCCCAGGACGCCGCTCTCCACGGAGGTGCTGAAGCGCTCGTCCGCATCGGGCATGTCGGTGCTTGAATCGGGTAGTCCAATCGGCCGCGGCCGGCTCCACCGGTCCCGGGTGCAACAGCCATACCGATCCCCGCTTCGGCTGTTCGATCCCCGCGCGAGGGTCGCCGCCACGCTTTGCGGGCGGTGCGATTCTGGCCATCTTCCCGGTTCCGCATCCTCCGCCGCGATTCCGAGGTGACGAAGTGAGCACCACGCTGGTCCTGGTCCTGGTCGTGATCGGGGCCTACCTCGCGACGCACCTCGCCTTCGAATGGCTGGCACGCCGATACCTGGTGGTTTCCGGAGCCGAGTACCTCCTGCTCGGCATCCTGCTCGGCCCTTCCGTCTCCGGGCTCATCCACCCGGACGTGGTGGGCGGCTTCGAGCCGTTCATGATCCTCGCGCTGGGGTGGATCGGCGCAGTGGTGGGGGCGCAGTTCCACCTCCCGGCGCTCGTCCGCATCCCGGCGACGTACTTCCGGGTGGCGACCCTCGAGGCGGCCCTCTCCTTCGGCGTCGTCTCGGCCGCGATGGTGGCGACCCTCGTCTGGATCTTCCCGTTGACCTGGGGGGAAGCCGCCTTTCCGGCCGTGGCCCTCGGCGCCGTGGCGACCGCCTCGGCACCGTCGGGCATCGCCCTGGTGACGCGGCGGCTCGGTCGCAGCGAGCCGGTGCTTCGCCAGCTCGAGGTCACGACCGCGCTCGACGCGGCCCTGGCCATCGTCGCGTTCGGGATCATCCTGGGCGTGGCCCGCGAGGTACCTCCGCTGGAGGTGCGGGCGCCGACCGCCACGGAGTGGGTGGTGATCAGCGTCGCCATCGGCGTCGTCGGAGGCACGCTCTTCCACCTCTTCCTGGGTGAGGAGAGGAAGATCGACCGCCTCTTCATCGCACTCGCGGGCGCCGTGATCCTCGCGAGCGGTGCCGCCGCCTATCTCCGGCTGTCGCCCCTCCTGCCGACCATGCTGGTGGGCGCGATCCTGGTGAACACCTCCGCCAACCGCGAGGAGATCCAGGAGGTGCTCCGGCGGGTGGAGCGCCCGATCTACTACGTCCTGCTCGTCTTCGCCGGAGCGGCGTGGCGTCCGGGCGAGGAGGGGTGGCTCGTCGTCGTGGGGATCTTCCTCGTGGCGCGTACGTTCGCGAAGCTCGGCGGAGCGCCGGTGGCGGGCGTGCTCGGCGGGGGTCACCCCGCACTCGGTGCCGGGTGGGGGCGGGCGCTGCTCGGCCACGGCGGCCTCGCGATCGCGCTGGCTCTCGACTACCGGCTCCACGAGGGCGTCCTCCTGCCCCACACCATCTTCACCGCCGCGATCGTCTCGGTCCTCCTCACGGACCTGTCCTCGGCCTGGCTGGCACGCTCGGTCGTGCTGCAGCGGGACTCGGCCGCGCTCCGTGGACAGGAGCCGGGACCGCCGACCGCGATTCCCGAGCGCGAGGTATGAGGTAGATGCGCCGCCTCCTCGTCCTCGCGCTCCTCTTCGGAGGAATGCAGCTCGTCCTCCCCCTCGGGACCGGAGGCCTGGGCTCGCAGACGCTCCTGACCTTCGGGTTCCTGATCCTGGGAGCGTACACGGTCGGCGAGATCGCGACCGCCGTCGGGCTGCCGAAGATCGTGGGCTACCTGGTCGCCGGAGTCCTCTTCGGTCCGTCCGTGCTCGGCACGATCACGGCCGAGGCGGCCGACAGCCTGACGCCCGTGAACGAGCTCGCGATCGCCCTCATCGCCTTCCTCGCCGGGGCGGAGCTCCGCTGGGAGGAGGTCCGGGAGCGGGGCGTGCTCCTGATCAAGATGATGAGCGCGGACCTCCTCGTCGCCTTCGTCGCGATCGCGGCCTTCCTCTACCTGGCACAGTCGTTCGTGCCCTTCCTGCAGGACGTTCCGACCGCGACGGTCGTCGCGGTGGCGATCCTCTTCTCCTCCATCGCGATCGTGCACTCGCCCGCGGTGACCATGGCGCTGCTGAGCGAGACCCGGGCGCGGGGGCCGGTGGCGCGGACGACGCTCGGGATCGTCCTGCTCGCCGACGTGGCGGTCGTGCTGCTCTTCAGCGGCGCGCTCGCCGTGGCCCGGATCCTCGCCCCCCCGGCCACCGAGGCGGGGGCCCCGTCGGTGGCGCTCGTGATCTGGGAGATCGGCGGCGCGATGCTGGTCGGCGCCGCTCTGGGCGTGGGCGTCGCCCTCTATCTGCGCTTCGTCGGCCGCGAGCTGATGCTCTTCGCGGTGCTGGTGGCCTTCTTCGGTCTCGAGATCGCCCGATTCGCCCACGTCGAGCTGCTTCTGACGCTCCTGACGGCGGGATTCGTGACCGAGAACGTGTCCCGGCACGGCGACGCCCTCCGACAGGCGGTGGAGCGCTCGGCGGCTCCGATCTTCGTCGTCTTCTTCGCCCTATCCGGAGCGAAGGTCGACCTGGCGACCGTGGGTCCGCTCCTCCCACTCGTCGTTCCGCTGGCCGCGGTCCGCGCCGCGTCGATCTGGGCGGGCACGCGGGTGGGGGCGCGGTGGGCCGGCGCCTCGCCCGAGGAGGAGAGATACGTCTGGATGGGACTCGTCTCTCAGGCGGGGATGGCCATCGGGCTGGCGGCGATCGTGGCCGAGGCGTACGGCGCCCTCGGGGCTCAGGTCCGCGATCTCCTGCTCGCCCTGATCGCGGTCAACGAGACCATCGGCCCGATCCTCTTCCGACGTGCCCTGAAGCGAAGCGGTGAGCTGGAGGCGGTGGCGGGCGGATCCGCGGCGATCCCGCGGGAGGGCGCCAAGGCGCCGGGTTGAGACAGCGCGGATCCGCGCCCGTGCTCGCCTTCTGATCCGGACGACCTAATCCGGACGACTTCCCCGGTCGGACGGAGCCGGAGCGGTTCGCTCCACGCCGGAGGGTGTCACGTCGAACGCCCACGCCAGCACGAGGGCCAGCGGCAGACCCAGCAGTCCGAGGACGAGGATCAGCGTGTAGGACCAGGGCGGGAGCCCGAGCGGTTCGAGCGTCAGCTCGGCCACCTGCAGCACCCCGAAGAGCGCGATACCGTAGCCGGCGGTGACCTTCACGACACGTCGTCGCCTCAGCTCGTCCCAGAAGCCGCCGAGCGCCCCCACGGCCCTGCGAAGCACCGGCCGAGGGGCCGGGGCCCCGGCCCCGTCTTCCCGCCACTCGATGGTGTAGAGGAGCTGCGGCTCCGCGACGCCCTTCAGAAGGCGCTCGCCCGTCTTCCGGAAGGGAGCGTCTTTGCCCACTACGAGCTCGCGCAGCGCGGCCGAGGCGAGGATCTGCTCCGGTTCGGCCATCTCGCAGATCCGCCGCGCCGTATTCACCACGGCCCCGAACAGATCCCGATGCTGTTCGACCGGCTCGCCGACGCTCATGCCGATGCGAAGGAGTGGCCGGGGACCCGATCCGACCGCTGCCTGCGCCCGGCACCGCTGCTGGACCTCCCGGGCCGCGCGCATCGCGGCGGAGACGGAGCTGAAGCACGCCATGATGCCCTCCCCCGTATGGCGCACCTCGTAACCGTTTCGCTCCGTGAGGACCCCGCGCACCAGGCTGTCGTGGAGCTCGAGCAGCCCGAGCGCGTCGTCCTCGCTCTGACGGGCGACTTCCGTGAGATTCGCGATCTCCGTGAACATGATGACCCGCAGGGCGCCGTCCGGCTCACCGTCGCTCGTGACGGCCGCGCCGTCCTCGTCGTACCGGGTCGTGGCAAAGAACGCCTCGACCAGCTCCGGCTGGACCTCGATGATGTCGTCCGCGACGAGCCCGTGCGATTCCCGGTGGACGGCGTGACAGGACTCGGCGTCGGGGCCCTCGGTCAGACAGAAGACCGTGCCCGTAGCTTCGTTGAAGAAGTACTTGAGGTACCGGACGTCGAACCGCTCCTGCACCTCCAGGTCCTGATGGTGGGCCTCCCGTACGGCTTCGGGCGTGAGGCCCTGGAGGTTGCGGTGGACATCCATGAACAGCGGCATATCGGCGGATCTGACCCCTGGTTGCGTAAATCAGTGTAACGGGCGGCGAGACCGACCCTGGAGGATTCGTGAAGCTGGCACCTTTTCAGGACGGGGCGGCTCAGCTCTCCGCCGTCGTCGGATCGATCATCGCGCGCACCTCGGAGATCCGAGTCGCCGGAAAGCCGCCACAGCGGGCGTGCTCTTCGATCAGGGCTGGAGAGTCCGAGTTGTAGACGCAGTAGATCTTGTCGTCGGACACGTAGCTGTGGATCCACTGGATGGTGGGGCCCAGGTCCCGCAGCACCCCGACCGACTTCGACGAGATCGCCTGGAGCTCCTCTCCGCTCAAGGCCCCGGCGCCCGGCAGGTCCCGCTCGATCACGTACTTCGGCATCCACGCACCCTCCTCCTGGAGTTTGACATACCAGCGGTATGTACCTAAACATACCGACGGTATGGATGTCAAGAACGAGACCTCGACGACGCGCGCGGAGCGCACCCGCGCGACCCTCGTCCGCCATGCGCGGTCGATCTTCGCGGAGGAGGGGTACGCCGACGCGAACGTCGACGACATCGTCCGGCGCGCCGAGGTCACGAAGGGGGCCCTCTACCATCACTTCCGGGGCAAGCTCGACCTCTACGAGGGGGTCGTGGAGGAGATGGCGACGGAGCTGGCCGTGGGGGTCGAGACCGCGGCGGCCGCGCACGACGAGCCGTGGGAGCGGCTCGAAGCGATGTGCGACTCCTACCTGGACTCCTGCCTGGAATCCGACCTCGCCCGGATCCTCGTGCTGGAGGCGCCGACCGTGCTCGGCTGGAGGCGCTGGTGCGAGATCGACCGTGAGTACGTGATCGGCGCCTTCGCGGCCGCCCTCGAGCGCGCCATGGAGGAGACGACGGCACGCTCACCGGAGACCTCGGCGCAGGTCGTCCTCGGAGTCCTCAACACGGCCGCGCAGGTGATCGCCACCTCCCGGGATCCGAGGGTCGCCCGGGAGGAGGTGGAAGCGACCTTGAAGCGTCTCCTGGCGGGTCTCCGATCGGCCCCGTAGGAGGCCCGCTCCGGGCACCTCTCGTACCGGGCGTCCGGGCTGACGGAGGAGGACCTGCGGATGGCTCTGCGTCGCGCCCGGGCGAGGGATTCGATTTCCCCGCCTCCGCCGCCACCGCTGAAGGAGCCGGAGTTCGATCCGGAGCGGATCCGGGACCCCGAGTCGGGATCCGCGGTCGACGGGAAGGAGATCCCCCTCCGGAGCCACGATCTCGCGGAGGCATTGCGCCGGCGGCGCTGAGGCGGCTCCCGCCGCGCCGGAGCGGCCGGAGCTACCCGCCCTTCCTCAGGGCCCCGGCCAGGAGGACGAGGCCCGTGACGGTCGTGAGCGGGAGGACGAAGAAGACCATCGCGGCCCGGAACTCGGGCAGCGCCTGATGTCCGGTGGTGTCCAGCGCGAGATACGCGAGATACGCCACGTAGTACGCGGTGAAGAGCCCGCCTTCCCACCGGCTGATCCTGCTCCCCGTGAAGAAGACGGGAAGGCAGGCGACCGCCACCGCCACCATCACTGGAAGGTCGAAGGTGAGCGCGGCCGGCGCCGCCTCGATCCCCTCCGGCGCCAGCACTGCTCCGGTCCCGAGGATCGCGAGCAGGTTGAAGACGTTGCTCCCTACGACGTTGCCCACGGCCACGTCCCGGTGGCCCCGCACCACCGCGACCAGCGAGGTGGCGAGCTCTGGGAGCGACGTTCCCACCGCCACCACGGTGAGCCCCACCACGAGCTCGGAGACACCGGCTCGTAGCGCCATCTCCCGGGCCGCTTCGACCAGCCACCGCGAGCCGAGCACCAGAAAGAGGAGTCCTGCGGCGGCCATCACCACGTGGAGGAGCGGACCGGCCGACCCTTTCCGGCCCGGCCCCGCTAGGGCGGCCGCTCCCCCGCTCCCGGAACCCTCGCCGTCGACAGTGGGCCCCATGGGCCCGACGGTGGCGCCGATCCTCCGCGCATCCCTCAGGAGGAAGCCCGTGTACGCCACGATCCCGACGAGGAGGAAGGCTCCCTCGCCCCGACCGATCCGGCCGTCGGCGGCGAGCAGGACCACCAGGAGGGAGACCCCGATCATGAGCGGGACCTGGCGCCGGACGACCTCCCTCGAGACGACCAGCGGGGCGATCAGCGCCGAGATCCCGAGGACGCCGAGGACATTGAAGATGTTGCTGCCGACGACGTTGCCGAGCGCCAGGTTCGGATCGCCGCGGAGTCCGGCCACCGCGCTCACGGAGAGCTCGGGAGCGCTGGTCCCGAAGGCCACCACGGTGAGGCCGATCACGAGCGGGGTGATCCCGAGGCGCGCGGCGAGCGCCGACGCGCCCCGGACCAGCAGCTCGGCGCCCCCCAGCAGGAGGAGGAGCCCGAGTGTGAAGAGGAGGTAGATCACGTCCCGGCGGATTCAGGACGCGTGCGCACCTCGGGGCCTCCCGGTGTTCTCAGTCGGTGTCCGGCTCCAGCATCGCCACCAGCCGCCGGCCCTCGACCCGGTCGGAGCGGTGTTCCACCTTCGACACGTCGCGGGTCGCGTCCAGCATCTGGTCCAGCATCGCCACCCCGACCTCGGGCCGACGCAGCTCCCGGCCCCGGAAGCGGACCACCACCCGCACCATGTTCCCCTCCTCGAGGAAGCGCCGCGCGCGCCGGAGCTTCACGTCGAAATCGTGGTCGTCCGTGCGGGGACGGAGCTGCACCTCCTTCACCTCCGTGGTGTGGCTCTTCTTGCGAGCCTCCTTCTGCTTCTTCTGCTGCTCGTACCGGTACCTCCCGTAGTCCATCAGCTTCACCACCGGAGGGCGGGCGCTGGGCGCCACCTCCACCAGATCCAGCTCCGCTTCCGCCGCCCGCTCCCTCGCGGCGTCCAGGGAGACGACGCCGACCTGCTCGCCATCGGCGTCGACCAGGCGGACCGGGCTGATACGGATCTGATCGTTCACGCGCGGCTCGGAATTGGAAATCTCGGATCCTCCTTGATATCTCGAGAAGACGGACGAAGCCGGGGCCGGTGCCCCGCTCCCCGGAACCCCCTGCACGGGGGATGCCGGAATCCCGCCTACCCCGGAGTCCGGCCAGCGTACCGTAGGGCCGCGGCGCTCCGTCCGCGAGTCCGGGACGGGAGGCCCACCGTCCGCCACGGCTCGCCCGGACCGACGACGGCGCGGAGGAACCCCCCGGCCGTCCGGTCGTAGAAGCCCACCCGTCCTCGCTCCCGTCCCTGCCTCCGCCCCGATGCCCTCCCCCTCCGCCCGGAGCCGATCTCCGGAGCCCGGCCGCCGCCCCGTCGGCGCCATCCGTCCGGGGTCCCTCCTGCTGGGAGGGCTCCTGGCACTCCTGTCCGCCGCCACCTGCGCGCCGGCCGACGGCGTGGAGCGGGACGCCTGGCGGGGCCGCCTGCTCGACGAGCCGGTATCCCGCCCGGATTTCGTGCTCACCGACACGGACGGCGAGCCGTACGACTTCCGCGCCCGCACGGAGGGGAAGGTGGCGCTCCTCTTCTTCGGCTACACGAACTGCCCCGACGTCTGTCCGGTGCACATGGCGAATCTGGGGGCGGTCCTGGATGACCTCTCCCACGAGACGACCAGCCGGATCGAGGTGGTCTTCGTGACCGCCGACCCGGAGCGGGACACGCCGGCGCGGCTGCGGGAATGGCTGGATCGGCATCACCCGCGCTTCGTCGGTCTCCGCGGAAGCGTGGAGGAGGTCCACGCCCTCGAGCGTGCTCTCGGGCTGCCCCCCTCCGTGGTGGACGAGCACGACGGCGACACCTTCGTCGGTCACGCGGCGCAGATCCTCGCCTTCGGCATCGACGGGCCCGCCCGCCTCGCCTTTCCCTGGGGCACCCGGCAGGCGGACCTCCGGGTCGACCTTCCCCGGCTGGCGCGGGGCGGGATCCCGGGAGGCGACTGAGCGTGCAGTGGTGGTGCGCGGCCCAGGGAGTCACCTGGACCTGGGAGTGGCAGGCGTACCCGGGCGTGTGGCTCTTCCTTCTCCTGGTGGCGGGAGGGTGGGCCCATCTCCTCCGGAAGGCCGGGGCCTTCCCGGCGCCTCGAGCGCGGACCGCCTCGTTCGTGGGCGGGATCGTCGTCCTCTGGCTGGCGCTGGACTGGCCGGTGGGGGCGCTGGGCGCCGGATACCTGGCCAGCGTCCACATGGTCCAGTTCCTCCTGATCGCGCTCCTGGCGCCTCCCCTCCTCCTCCTGGGGACGCCGCCCGAGGCGTACCACCGGCTCGCCCGGGCGCGGTCGATCCGGCTGCTCCGCCCGCTCACCCATCCTCTGGCGAGCATCGGCCTCTTCACGGCGGTGATGGGTCTCACACACTGGCCCACGTTCGTGGACGCGCTGATGGCGAGCCAGGCGGGGTCCTTCCTCCTGGACATGCTCTGGCTCGGAGCCGGGGTGATCTTCTGGTGGCCGGTGGCGGCCCCCCGCCCCGAGCGGGCCTGGTTCGGGCTGCCGGCGAAGATGGGGTACCTCATCGTGGCGACGGTGGTGAACACCGGCGTCTTCGCCTTCCTCACCTTCTCGGAGCTCCCCGTCTACGCGACGTACGAGCTGGCGCCCCCGGTATCGGGGCTCTCGAGCCGGGACGACCAGCGGCTGGCCGGGCTCCTCATGAAGATGGGCGGGGCGGTGATCCTGTGGACGTCGATCTCGATCCTCTTCTTCCGGTGGTGGATCGAGTCGGAGCGCGACGGGACGGAGGAGGCCCTGGACGCACGAAAGCGGGGGGGCGTCGCTGGCCCCCCCGCCTCGATTCCGCCCGGCGCGCCGGGCGGTGTCTAGAAGGTCGCTCCTAGCTCTTCTTCTGCTCCCTTCCCTCCTCTCTCTTCCTCTCCTGCTGCTGTCCGCCCTGCTTCTTCTGCTCCTTCGAAGGCTTCCGCTCCTGCTGCTTCTTTCGCTCGGGCATCGTAGGGCCTCTGCATCCGGGGTCTGTCGGGGTCCCGAAGCGGGCCCCCGCTACCCGGATGGAGCTGCATTCTTCGTGCCGGATCATCGCCGGCGAGCGGGGGCCGGCGCCGGCCCTCGTCGGGTCGCTCGCAGCCGATAGCCCGATCCTTGCGGCGGCCCGCCCCACGTCGGTCGGAGCGATCCTGCGCCCGGGCCGGAGCGGTGGGCGCTTTGCCGATCGCTGCCGGTGAAGCCGGTGGTGCCAGAACGAGGAGGAGGGCATGTGGAGCGTACGAGGACGCGAGGCGAGATCCCCGTTCTCGGATTCGGGACCTTCGAGCTCGAGAGCGACGTCGCACGCCGGATGGTCGAGTCGGCGCTCGAATCCGGCTATCGGCACGTGGACACCGCCCGCGCCTACGGGAACGAGAGGGAGGTCGGCGCCGCGGTCCGCGCCTCGGGCCTCCCGCGCGACGAGGTCTTCCTCACCACCAAGGTGTGGCCCGACGACTTCGGGCGCGTCGCGGAGGCACTGGAAGAGAGCCTCGAGAGCCTGGGGATGGACCACGTCGACCTCCTCCTCCTCCACTGGCCGAGCTTCCGCGCGGCGCCCCTCGAAGAGGCGCTGGAAGGGCTGGCCGTCGCGCGCGAGGCCGGAGGCACCCGGCACGTCGGGGTGAGCAACTTCACCGTGCGGCTCCTCCGCGAGGCGTCCGCGCGAAGCCCGGTCCCGCTCGCGGTGAACCAGGTGGAGTACCATCCCTACCTCGACCAGCGGCCCGTCCTCGAGGCCGTACGCGAGGCGGAGATGGCGCTGACCGCATACAGTCCCCTGGCGCAGGGGCGGGTCGTGGACGACCCCGTCCTCACCGGGGTCGCCGAGCGGCACGGGAAGTCGGCCGCGCAGGTCGCACTCCGCTGGCTGATCCGACAGGACGGGGTCAACGCGATTCCCCGGACCTCGGACCCCGCGCACTGCGAGGCGAACCTCCGGATGTTCGATTTCGAGCTGGACGAGGAGGAAGTGGAGCGGATCGACCGCCTCGCGGAGGAAGCCGCCCGGCTCATCGATCCTCCCGAGCTCGCCCCGGCGTGGGATACCTAGAAGGCCGCATCCCCTGTCGCATCGCGAGTCCGGTCCCTACCTTTTCGGTCATCCAGAACCGGCGGAAGCGCCGGTTCCGCCGCCCGACCCGAAGACCTGCAGGAGAGCCATGCCCGAGCACCCGTGCTACGACCCCGGCGAGCGGACGGAGCGTCGGTGGAGGATCCCGCCGCCCCTCACCGAGAACCCTTCCGTCCCGGGGCCCCAGGGGTCGGTCGCTCTCCGCGACTTCCCCGGAGAGGTCGGCGAGGTGCTCTGGATCGCGCTCCGGTCGGTCCACCTCTGGGCCACGGTCGAGCGCGAGGAGCGCGGCGACCTCTTTCCCGCGGGCGGACTCGAGCGGTGGACGGTCCGGGTGGCGTCGCTGGATCTCGAAGGAGGCGCCGCGGACCGGCTGCGCACGGTCCTCTCGGTGCTGGACGACCCCGTGGGGGCCGACGCCTCCGCCGTAGCCGACGCCTGCTCCCGGCTCGCGTACTGGGCGGAGGAGCGGGACGCGCCCGAGACCGGGCTCGCACTGTATCAGGCGGCGGCCCTCTCCTGTCCGGCCGATCCCGGTCACGCCCTTCGTGTGGCTCGCGCCCACCGGGACCGCGCCCAGTACACGAAGGCCGGCTCCTGGCTGCATCGGGCGGTCGGCCTCGCCCGCCAGCGCGACGACTGGGAGTCGTACGCGCAGGCGTACATCTGCCTCGGGAAGATGGCGGTCCAGCGGGGGGCGTACCCGGAGGCGAGGAAGTACCTGATCAAGGCGCTGCGGCGCTCGGTGCGGGAGGGGCTCAAGGAGCAGCGAGCGGCCGCGCTCCACGACCTCCACGTGGTGGAGTCGAACACCGGACAGTGGCACAAGGCGCACGAGTACGCCCGCAAGGCGCTCCAGGCGTACGGATCCGGCCACCGGGAGCTACCGGCGCTCGCGCACGACATCGCGTGCCAGATGGCCGAGCACGGGTTCTTCCGGGAGGCGTATCCGGTGTTCCGGGCCGTCCATCCGAAGCTCGACCGGCGCCGGCAGCCGTACACCCTCGGCTCGATCGCCCGGGCCGCCGGCGCGCTCGGAGACGAGGAAGCCTGGCGCGAGGCGCGCGACGACCTCGCCTCCCGGCCGGAGGGGCCCGGCGTGGCGGGAGCATGGGTCGAGGTGGGTCAGGGCGGCAGCTCGCTCGGCTTCCGGGACGACGCGCGGGAGGCGGCCGAGAAGGGGCTCCGGATGGCCCGCGACCGCGGCGAGGGCAAGGTCGTCCTCGACGCGGAGCGGGTGCTGGAGACCATCGAGGCCGAACGGAAGGCCGGCGCCTCCACGGACCGCGCGCCCGACCGCCCGAGCGAGGCGGAGGAGTTCCTGAGCCGGGAGATCCTCTCCTCGCTCGACACCGTCCAGAGCTGACGTCCACCACCACCGAGCCGACACACCGCCATGTACATCCCCCTGCGACCCCTCTTCCTCCTCCACGCCGACCGCGAGCTCCGCGGAGTGGTCGGTGAGGCCCTCCGCGGCCACTTCCATCCGCTCGAGCTCGAGGACTGGGAGTCCGTTAGAGACGCCGTGGCCGAAGCCCCTCCCGGGGCCGTGATCGTCGTCGACCCCTACTTCGGCACGAACGGGAACGGCAGCCGCGCGCCGGCCGACGGCCTCCGGAAGCTCCTCGAGGACTTTCCCTCGGCTCCCATCGTCGCGGCTCTCGATCCCGATCGGGACGGCTACTCCGGGGTGTGGGAGCTCCGGGAGTGGGGCGTCGCCGAGGTCCTTCCGCTGGGCGAGGAGCGCAGCGCGGTCGCGATCCGGAACCGGGTGCGGGCGGCGCAGGCCAAGCCCCTGCGCCACTTCCTGGCCGAGGACCTTCCCGGGCCGCTTCCCGGCCGGGCGCGCGCGATCCTCGACGCGGCCGTCGAGACCGTGATCCAGGGGGGCTACCCGCGGGATCTGGCCGGGAAGCTGGGGATGTCCGGCCCGACCCTCCTGCGCTGGTGCAACCGGGCGGAGCTGCCGAGCCCTCGGCGGCTGCTCCACTGGCTCCGCGTGCTCCTCGCCGCGGCCCTCCTCGACGATCCGGGCCACACGGTCTTCAGCGTGGCGCTCGCCTGCGGCTACTCGACCGACGACTCCCTCCGTCGGGCGATACGCGGGCTGGTTCCGCACCCGCCCACGGAGCTCCGGGAGCAGGGCGCCTTCCGCACCGTCTCCGACGCCTTCCTCCGGGAGCTCCAGGCGGCCTGATCCGGGGGCGGAGGATGCGGACGCGGAACTTCATCTGCGTCGAGTGCGGCACGCAGTTCCAGGAGCGGAGGGACCCGCCTCCCCGCTGCCCCGTCTGCGAGGACGAGCGCCAGTACGTGCGCTGGGAGGGGCAGGCGTGGACCACCCTCGACGAGCTCCGGTCCGATCACGAAAACCGCTTCGAGCCGGAGGGCGAAGGCCTGATCGGGATCGGCACCGAGCCCTCCTTCGCCATCGGGCAGCGGGCCCTCCTCGTGCAGGGACGCGGCGGAAACGTCCTCTGGGACTGCGTGAGCCTCGTGGACGACGATACCGTGCGACGGATCGAGGAGCTGGGCGGCCTGGACGCCGTCGCGATCTCCCACCCCCACTACTACTCGTCGATGGTGGAGTGGAGCCGGGCGTTCGGAGGCATACCGGTCTTCATCCACTCCGCGGACCGCCGCTGGGTCCAGCGCACCGATCGCGCGCTCATCCTCTGGACCGGCGAGCGTCTCCGGATCTCCGAGGGAATGACGCTGGTGCGCCTCGGGGGGCACTTCGAGGGAGGGACCGTGCTTCATTGGGAGGACGGCGCGGACGGCGATGGCGCCCTCCTGTCGGGAGACGTGGTCCAGGTCGTCCCGGACCGCCGCCGGGTCAGCTTCATGTACTCCTATCCGAACCTGATCCCCCTCCCGCCGGCGCGGGTCCGCGGCCTCGTGGGCGCGCTCGAGCCGTTCCGGTTCCGGGAGATCTACGGGGCATGGTGGGACCACGTGGTCCGGGACGAGGGGCACGAGGTCGTGCGCCGCTCCGCCCGACGCTACCTCGCGGCCCTGGGCGCGGAGTCGGATGCGGCTCCGAGCGCGGAGCCCGAGGGGCCCTGAGCGCCGGATCGAAAAGCCCGTGAGCCGGGGCCGGGCGAGCCCGTGAGCGGCGCGCCTCGGGAGATCTGGCACGTCGTCTGCGATCCACCGGGCCGATGACCCGTCCCATAGAGATCGAGGACCCGGCCGGCCTGGACGAATACGAAGCCGTGGCCCACCTGGCCCCGGCGGTCCAGGAGATCCGGTCCGAGGGTGAGCGGGTGGCCCGCGCGCTCGAGGGTCGCACGGTGTGGATGGTGAACTCGGCCTCGCAGGGGGGCGGGGTGGCCGAGATGCTGCCCACGGTGATCTCCCTTCTCCGCGACCTGGGCATCCGCACCGAGTGGCGAGTCCTCGAATCGGACCGCGACGAGTTCTTCCTCCTCACGAAGCGGATCCACAACCTCATCCACGACGCGGGCGATCCCGTTCTCGGTCGTACCGACCGGGAGCTCTACGAGGAGGTGAACCGGGCGAACGCACGGGTGATGGCGCACGAGGTGGCCCCGGGCGACGTGGTCGTGGTCCACGATCCGCAGCCGATGCCGCTCGGGCCGATGATCCGCGAGGAGGTCGACGTCCGCTGCGTCTGGCGCTGCCACATCGGGCTCGACGAATCCACCCCCCGCACCGGCGCCGCGTGGGAGTTCCTCGAGCCGTACGCGGCCGGCTACGACGCCGCGGTCTTCTCGGCCGTGGACTACGTTCCCCCCTTCTTCGAGGAGCGGGCCCGCATCATCCGTCCCTCGATCGATCCCCTGGCGAACAAGAATCGCGAGCTCCACCTCCACAAGGTCGTCGGGGTCCTCTCCAACGCCTCCATCTCGCGGAGCCCCGGCCCCGTCCTCACGCCACCGTACCCGGAGGTGGCGCTCCGGGTCGACCGGGAGGGCGACCTCGTCCCCGCCCTCTCGACCGGCGAGGACCCGGAGCTCCTGAGCCGTCCAGTGATCACCCAGATCTCGCGCTGGGACCGGCTCAAGGGGTTCGCCCCCCTGCTCCGCGCCTTCGCCGCGCTCAAGGAGGACGCCCCCCGAGGACCGGAGGGCGCGGGCGAGGACCTCCGGCGGAGGCGGCTGGCCCTGGTGCGGATGGTGCTCGCGGGTCCCGACCCCTCGTCCATCCAGGACGATCCGGAGGCCCTCGAAGTCCTGAAGGAGATCCGCGGGATCTACCGGGCGCTGCCCCGACACGTCCAGGACGACGTCTTCGTGCTCGCGCTCCCCATGGCGTCGCGGGAACGGAACGCGCTCATGGTGAACGCGCTGCAGCGCGTCTCCACGCTGGTCGTCCAGAACTCGCTCCGCGAGGGCTTCGGCCTCACGATCGCCGAGGCGATGTGGAAGCGGATCCCGATCCTCTCGAACAGCAAGGCGTGCGGCCCCAGGCAGCAGGTCCGTGACGGCGAGGACGGGCGCCTGATCGCCGACCCGGAGGACGTCGACGAGCTGCGCGACGCCCTGCTCGAGGTCCTGGCCGATCGCCGTGAGCGGGAGGCGTGGGGCCGCTCCGCGCAGCGCCGGGTCCACGACCGCTTCCTCGTCTTCCGGCAGGTCTGGGACTGGGCGCACCTGCTGGCCGATCTGGTGGAACGGGAGGGTGCGGCCGCCGGCTGATCGCGGGGGCGCGGCCGCCGGCTGATCACGCGACGGCGACGAAGTCCTCCATCTCGCGGAGCCCGAGGGCGCGGAGGCTCGCGCGGATGTCGTCGCGCGCGCCCTCGCGCCCCACCGCCGCCAGGAACAGCGCACCCCGGAACCGCTCCGCGTCGGCCGCCTCGATGACGGGCGCCCCGTGGATCTGCTGTCCGATCTTCCGCGGATCGAGGTCCACGAAGGCGCGGAGCGGCACCTCCCGTGCGAGCAGCGTGCGCGCGAACGCCTTCCCGGTCGGGCCGGCCCCCCACACGACCGCGCCCCGGCGCTCCCGGAGGAGCGTGCGGAGGAGGAAGTGCACCTTGCAGCGCCGGAACGCCTCGGCCGAGTACCGCGCTTCGACGCGCGAGAGGCGCTCGGGATGCTCCCGCCAGCGGAGCAGGACCTCCGGCACCTTCCGGAAGCGGCCCCCCGCCTCCCAGAGCCGGAGGAGGAGATCGTGGTCCTCCGGCCATCCCGGATCCCGATAGCCGCCCACCGCCTCCACGGCGTCGGCTCTGAGGAAGAAGGTGGGGTGGGGCAGGGGGCACTCCACGAAGAGGCCCCGCTCGAGCTCGTCGGGGGCCGTGAGCGAGTTGATCCACCGCTCGTAGCGCAGGGCGCCGCCGCGGACCCTCTCCTCGGGGAAGTACCGCACGCGGGTCCCGCTGGCGACGACCTCGGGCCGGCCCTCCATCAGCTCGAGCTGTGCCTCGAGGCGCCGGGGCTCGCTCACGTCGTCGGCGTCCATCCGCGCCAGGTAGCGCCCGCGGGACTCCGCACGGGCCCGCTCGAGGGCGGCGACGATGCCGAGCGGCGGCGTGCGAACCGCCCGGACCCGGTCGTCGGAGGCGGCCCACTCACCGAGCACGTCGGGCGTGGCGTCCGTGGATCCGTCGTCCACCACCACGATCTCGAGATCCGTGAGCGTCTGCTCGATGAGCGAGCGGAGCGCCCCGGGCAGGTGCTCCGCTCCGTCGCGGACCGGGAGGAGCACGGAGACGGTGGGCGGAGGCAGGGGGTCCTCGGCGGGGGTCGAGAGGAGGGCCGGCCGGAGGATGAGGGACTCGCGTGGCCGGCGCAATGCGGACGCCCGGGAGTGCGGCATCGGTGCCGCTGCGTGGCCGGGCCCTTGCAGCCGCCCATTCCGGCAGACGATCCTGCCGCCTCCGCGCCACGGCGCGGACCCGCCTCCGTCCCGCTCCGTCGAGCCACGGAAGCCCGCCACCCTGCAGCCGCACCCCCCGGAGGGTCCCATTCCCGAAGAGACCGGTTCGCCGCGCTCCGCCGACGGCGCCGAATCCGACGCCCGCTCGCCCGTCGGTGTCTTCGATTCCGGGCTCGGCGGCCTCACGGTGGTGCGGGCGCTGGCCGGACGGCTGCCCTCCGAGTCGATCCTCTACTTCGGCGACACGGCCCGGGTGCCGTACGGCTCCAAGTCGCCGGAGGCCGTGCGCCACTTCTCACGCCAGGCCGGCCGCTTCCTCCTCGATCGCGGGGTGAAGTCCATCGTGGTGGCGTGCAACACCGCCACGGCGCACGCGCTCGAGGAGCTCCGGGCGCTCGCGCCGGTCCGGGTCGTGGGAGTGATCGAGGCGGGCGCCCGGGCCGCGGTCGAGACGACCCGCACCGGCCGGATCGGGGTGATCGGCACGACCGGTACCATCCGCTCCGGGGCCTACGACCGTGCGGTCCGGAAGCTACTCTCGGACGTGGAGGTCTACGCCCAGGCGTGCCCGCTCTTCGTGCCGATGGTCGAGGAGGGGATGACCGACCACGAAGCGACCCGGATGGTCGCCCGCGAATACCTCGCCCCGCTGCGCGACGTGGAGCTCGACACCCTCATCCTCGGGTGCACCCACTACCCCCTGCTCAAGGACCTCCTCGCCGAGATCCTGGGGCCGGAGATCCACCTCATCGACTCGGCCGAGGAGACCGCGCGGGAGGTGGCGAGCAACCTCGAGGCCGACGGCCTGCTCGAGCCGGGACCCCCCACACCGCGCTACCACTTCACGGCGAGCGACCTGCCCATCCAGTTCCGGAATGTGGGACGTCGCTTCGTGCCGGAGCTGATCGGCAAGGTGGAGCGGGTGGACGTGGAGGCGTACGGGGAGTAGGTCGGCCGCCTAGGGCCGACTCTCTCCCGGGCCGATCCGCACGATCCAGAGGCCCGAGCGCATGTCGCTCACGAAGACGTTGCCCTTGTACGGCTGGGGGCCCCAGGCCATCGTCTGGTCGCCTTCCTCCGACGGGTCGTCGGTCTGGAAGTGCGCCACCTGCCGGCCCTGCGCCAGGAGGTCGCCCCGGAGCTCGCCCGAGACGTCGACCACCCTGAGCCCGCCCTGGTAGTAGGCGATGTAGAGGAGGTCGTCCTCGACCCAGAGGTTGTGGGTGCCGGCGTCCGGCAGCCGGAAGTGGGCCACCTCCTCCGGGTTCTCGATGTCGCTCACGTCGACCACGTGGACGTACCCCCTCGGCCCCTCGCACCCGGGGCAGCCGAAGATCTCGTCGCCCAGGAAGACGTAGTCGCCGTAGCGGATCGCGTGGTGCGTGTTCCCGTACGACTCGCCCCCGATGTCGTAGCGGTAGTCGAGTGACGAGACGAAGACGGGCTCGGTGGGCGTGCCGCCCCAGCGGCCGTCGCCCGCGTCCAGGACGACCAGGCCGTCGTCCCAGTAGGAGAGGTAGGCGAGGCCGTCGACGACGCTCACGTCGTGCAGGTACTTGTCCTGCTTGGCCAGCCCCCAGCGCCCCGCCTCGAAGGGGCTCCCGGGATCCGAGATGTCGATGATGTGGACGTCGAGCGTGCCGTTGTGGATCGCGTAGACGAGGTCGCCCACGAACCAGACGTTGTGGACCCCGCCCGTGAGCCCCTCGGTGTAGTGGGTGATCACGCGCGGGTGGGCGGGCTCGGTGATGTCGAGCAGCGTGATCCCGTTCCGGCGGTCCGAGGCGTTCTCGCTGGTGACGATCGCGATCGTGCGGTCGTCGTTGACCTTCACGTCGTTCACGCGGCGGCCGTCGACGGTCAGCGAGTCCGTCTTCACCGGATTCGCCGGATCGGTCACGTCCCAGGCGAACACGGTGGCAGCGCTCATGGTGCCCGTATAGGCGTAGTCGCGCCCGTCGAGCCCCTCGAAGACCCACAGGTCGGAGGTCGCCGTGCCGACCGGGCCCTGGCCGACGAGCGTCACCTCCCGCTCCACGGAGCGGGGCAGCACCTCGACCTCCACGCTCCCGTCGGCCGTGCCCGTGCGGGCGTTGACGCGCCAGCGGCCCGACTCCTCGGCGACGAACGCGCCGTCCGGGAAGGCCTCGGCCCCCCCGGAGCGGGAGCTCCCGCCGTTCGGATCCCGGGCGGCGCCCCCGGCGATGCGGTCGACCTCGAAAGCCACCGCCGCGTCTTCCACGCTCCGCCCCTCGGCGTCGGTGAGGGAGGGCCGGAGCCGGACCACGTCCCCGGTCCGGATCGCCTCCGCGGGGGCGGAGAGCGAGACCGTGCGGACCGGGTTCGCCCGGACCTCGAAGGTGCGGGTGGCGCGCACGCCCTCCGCCTCCGCCACGACGTCGACCGTGCCCGGCGAGAGGAAGGTGAGCCGCCCGTCGGACACCGTGGCCACCGAGGCATCCGAGCTCCTGTACGCCGGCTCGGCGCTCCCGTGCACCTCGCCCGCGGTGTTGAAGGCGGTGGCCTCCAGCGGCACCGTGGTCCCGGTGTAGGCGGCCGCCGGCGGCTCGGCGATCTCCACGCGGGCCACAGGGAAGTCCCGCACCCGCACCGGCACCGTCGCCGCCTGCTGCCAGTTCACCTGCCCCGCCGAATCACCGGGCATGCCGAGGAAGACGCCGAGGGCGCCCTCGCCGGCGCCGACTCCCCGGAGGAGGTAGGTGTCCTCCTCCTCGTCCTTGATGGACTCCACCTCGAAGACGCCTCCATCGGTCAGCCCCCACCGCGCGCCGCGGACGACCTCGCCCGACGCGTCCGTGAGCCGCCCCTGCACCCGGATCGTGTCGCCCCGCTCGATCTCGATCGGGTCGGGAGTGATCGAGACGGAGGCCACCCGGCGGGTGAGCTCCGCCGCCGACGGGGTGGCGCCGTCGGGGGCCTTGTCGACCTCTTCGGCCGCTCCGACCGCCTCCGCGGCTTCTGCGCCTTCGGGCTCGTCGGCCCGGTCGCCGGGAGCGGGACGGGAGTCCTGGGCGCCCGTCGAGGCGCAGGCCGCCAGGAGGAGGGTCGCGGCGGCTACGAGGGAGATTCGCATGGCTGGATTCCTGTGCCGGGCTCGGCGGGTCGTGCGTCCCCGGGCGGGGGCCGGAGCCGGGACGAGGCGGGACGGGTCGGTTGGGGTCGGACTGCTCGAAGGATACCCGGGGGCCCGGCGTCCGGGAAGGGCCCGGGAAGAGCTCCAGGGGGGGCGCCGGCTCCGCGGGAGCGACCCGCCCGGGTCCATCCGACCCGCCGGACCCGCCCGCCCCGCCGCCGCTACGGAGCGGCCCGACCCCGTCGGAAGACCTCCTTCACCTCCTCGTCGAAGAGGACGAGGAAGGTGTAGACCCCGAGCGCCGTCCCCCAGGGGAACTTCAGCAGGTTGAAGACCCCGATCGCGATGGCCACCCACCGGCCCCAGGAAGCCCAGGTCAGGAGCCCGATGCCCGCCACCACGTTCGGGATCGCCGTGAGCGCGACCAGGAGGGCGATGGCGCCGCCGATCGCGGCGGCCAGACCTCCCGCGAACGGGTCTCCCGCCAGGACGCCGGCCCCGCCGAGAAGACCGAAGACACCGAAGACCGCCACGGCCGCGAGGAGCTCGAGCCCCCCGATCACGACGTGCAGCCATCCCAGGAACGTGACATGTCCGCGCACGGAATCTCCTCGGGTGGAAGCCGGATCCTTCCGGCGGGTGGCGGGGGAGGAACATGCGCCGCGGCGGGGGGGCGGGGCAACCTGTTCCATGCAGCGCGCGGAGGTGCGATATTGTCCGGCATCACCGGGTCCGCAGGGCGAGGCCGGCCGCGCCTCCCTCGTCGGCCCATCGGGGGCACCGCCCCGCTGGAGCGTCTCCTCGGATGCGTCCGTGGATCTTCCTTCCGGCCATCCTCCTGGCCGGGTGTGTCAGCGTACAGAAGTCCGTCCTCGATCGGAGCTGGGCCTCGGAGCCCGTGCCCACGGAGGACGTCTACGTCTTCCTGAGCAGCGAGCGGGACACCCTGCCCGCTTCCTGCACACGGGTGGCGATCCTCCGGGCCACGGCCGGCGGATCGGTGCGGGGCCCCAGGATGATCGAGAAGCTACGGGAGGAGGCCGGCCGGTTGGGGGGGAACGCGGTCTACGTGCAGAGCATGAACGAGCCGGGCACCGTCGAGCGTGTCGCGGGCGCCGTATTCGACCTCGAGGTGGAGTCCGACTCGGATGCCCTCGCCCTCCGCTGCGAGGAGGCGGACCTCCCGCGACGGTCGCGAACACGGACGGCCGAGCTCTCCGAGTAGCGACCGGGCGGTCCCGGGGCCTCACCGCCCGGCTTCCCGCTGCCCCGGCGCTCCAGCCATGGCCGCAGCACCGCAGGTGCCCGTCGGGCCGTGGAGATCGGCGTGCTCCGCAGGCAGGTGCCGGCCCTTTACGGCGTCGGCGTCCGTGCGCCATCTTCCGGGACTTCGGGGGCCGGGCCCCCGTCACCGCATCGAGCCACGCACCACGAAGGAGCGTCCCGTGCGCCCTGTCCGAAATCTCGCCCATCGTCTCGCGGGTGGTCTCCGCTACGCCGCCGCCCCGTCGGCCGCCCTCCTCCTGGGCGGTCTCGTCTTCGCCGCCGCCCCGGCCACGGCCGACGCCCATCCCTCCGGAGGTCCGGCACCGGCGCTCTCCGTCCAGGACACGGTCGACGCCGCCGCGGATACGGCCGAGACCGACGAGGGGCTGCCGCTGGAGCCGGGCCGCCGGCTCACGACCACGCTCTCCGAGGGCACCTGGATCTCCGTGGACGTGAGCCCCGACGGCCGGACGGTGATACTCGACTACCTGGGCGACCTCTACCTGCTTCCCATCGACGGCGGCCGCGCCGAGCGGCTCACCGAGGGCATGGCGCACGACCGGCAGCCCCGCTTCAGCCCCGACGGCGAGCGGGTCGTCTTCGTGAGCGACCGGAGCGGTGGCGAGAACGTGTGGATCATCTCCGTCGACCGTACCGACACCACGCAGGTGACGCAGGGCAACGAGAACCAGTACCTCTCTCCCGAGTGGAGCCCGGACGGCGACTACGTCGTGGCGGCGAAGGGCGGCCGCAACCTGAAGCTCTGGCTCTACCACGTGGAGGGGGGAACCGGAACGGCGCTCGTGAGCGAGCCCGAGAACCTGAAGATCACCGGGCCCGCGTTCGGGCCGGACGCACGCTGGGTGTGGTACGCGCAGCGGCAGGGCGGCTGGGAGTACAACGCCGACTTCCCGCAGTACCAGATCGCCCGCTACGACCGTCGGGACGGCGAGAGCACGGTCGTGACCTCGAACTACGGCTCCGCCTTCCGGCCGACCCTCTCGCCCGACGGCCGCTGGCTCGCCTACGGCACGCGCTGGGGCGCGGAGACGGGCCTGCGGATCCGGGACCTCGAGACCGGCGAGGAGCGCTGGCTGGCGCACCCCGTCCAGCGCGACGAGCAGGAGTCGATCGCCTCGCTCGACGTCTACCCCGGCTTCTCCTTCACCCCCGACTCGCGCGAGGTGGTCGTCTTCTACGGCGGCGGGCTCTGGCGCGTCCCGGTGGACGGGAGCGGCCAGACGCGGATCCCCTTCACGGTCGACGTCGACCTTCCGCTCGGTCCCGAGGTCCGCTTCGACTACCCGGTGGAGACGAGCGAGACGTTCACGGTGCGGCAGATCCGGGACGCGGTGCCCTCGCCCTCGGGCGACCGGATCGCCTTCACCGCGCTGAACGAGCTCTACGTGATGGACTGGCCCGAAGGTGAGCCGCGCAGGCTCGCGGCGGACATGGAAGACAACCAGTACGATCCGGCCTGGTCGCCGGACGGTCGGTCGGTGGCCTTCGTGACGTGGGACGACGCGGGGGGCGGCCACGTCTGGAAGACGCGGGCCGACGGACGGGGAGGGGCGGAGCGGCTCACCCGCATCCCGGCCTTCTACCGCGCTCTGGCCTGGTCGCCCGACGGCGACCGACTGGTCGCGATCCGGGGCGCCGCCCGGGACGTGCAGATGAACCGGGGCGGCTTCGGCGGGGGGCTCGCCACCGTCTTCGTCCGGATCCCGGCCGACGGCGGCGAGGCCACCGAGATCGCCCCCACCGCCGGGCGCGACGAGCCCCACTTCGGCTCGGAGCCGGATCGCATCTACGCGAGCGGGGGCCGCGGAACGCTCGTCTCCTTCCGGTGGGACGGCACGGACGAGCGCGAGCACGTGCGGGTCGTCGGACAGGGGGCGCCGGGCTCGGACGAGCCGATGAGCGCGAGCACCGTCCTGGCGGCGCCCGAGGGCGAGCGCGCGCTGGCCCAGGTCGGGTATCAGCTCTACGCCGTCACCGTGCCCCAGGTGGGGGGCGATACCCCGACGATCAACGTCTCCAACCCGGAGCGGGCGGCCTTCCCCGTCCGGCAGCTCACCGAGATCGGGGCGCAGTTCCCCACCTGGGCCGCCGACGGCAACACCGTCCACTGGTCGCTCGGAAACGCCCACTTCGTCTACGATCTGGTGCGCGCCCGCGCCGTCGACGACTCCCTCGCCGCCGTCCGGCGGGCCGAGGCCGCTGCGGACGAGGAGGACGACGACGAAGACGCCGGCGGGGATGACGGAGACGAGGTCGCCGACGCCGCCGACGCGGACGGAGACGGGGAGGACGAGCCCGGCTACCGGCCCGTGGAGCGCCGGGTCGCCCTCACCGCCGAGAGGGACATCCCCCGGGGAACCGTGGTCCTGCGGGGCGGGCGGATCCTGACCATGGAGGGCGACGAGATCATCGAGGACGGCGACGTGGTGGTCACCGACAACCGGATCGCCGCCGTCGGCCCGCGCGGGTCGGTCGACGTCCCGTCCGACGCCCGGGTGATCGACGTGAGCGGCACGACGGTGATCCCCGGATTCGTCGACACGCACTACCACACGCAGTGGCTGATCCCCGAGATCCACTCGAACCAGGTCTGGCAGTACCTCACCAACCTGGCGTACGGGGTCACCACCACGCAGGACGTGCAGACCTCGACCACCGACATCCTCACCTACCACGACCGGGTCGAGACCGGCGACATGATCGGCCCCCGCATCTACCACACCGGACCGGGCGTCTTCAGCTCGCTCAACATCCGGGACCTGGACCACGCCCGCGACGTGCTCCGCCGCTACAGCGACTACTACGGCGTGAACACGTTCAAGATGTACATGGCCGGCAACCGGCAGCAGCGTCAGTGGCTCATCATGGCGGCGCGCGAGCTGGAGCTCATGCCGACGACGGAGGGCGGGCTCGACTTCGCGCTGAACATGACGCACGCGATCGACGGCTATCCCGGCCTCGAGCACTCCCTGCCCATCACCCCGCTCTACGAGGACGTGCGGCAGCTCTTCGTCACCACGCAGATGACGTACACGCCCACCCTGCTCGTGTCGTACGGGGGGCCGTGGGCCGAGAACTACTTCTACGCCACCGAGGACGTGCTGGGTGACGAGAAGCTGATCCGGCTGACGCCGATGAACGAGCTCCTGGCCAAGGCGTCACGGCGTGGCGGGGGCGGAGGCGCGGGCTGGTTCCGCTACGAAGAGCACGTCTTTCCCCGTCACGCCGAGTTCGTGCGCGACCTGGTGGAGGGCGGCGGCCGGGCCGGCGTCGGTGCGCACGGCCAGATCCACGGGGTGGGCTACCACTGGGAGCTGTGGGCCATGCAGTCGGGCGGGATGGACGAGCACGCCGCCCTCCGGGTGGCCACCCGTCTCGGCGCGGAGGCCATCGGCTTCGGCGACGAGCTCGGAACCGTGACCGAGGGCAAGCTCGCCGACCTGGTGATCCTCGGCGCCGACCCGCTCACCGACCTCCGGAACACCACGTCGATCCGCTTCGTCATGAAGAACGGTCGCCTCTACGAAGGCGAGACGCTGGACGAGGTGTGGCCGCGCGAGCGTCCGCTGCCCAACTACTTCTGGCAGGCCCAGGACCCGGACGTGCAGGCGGGGATCCCCGCCGCGGAGGGATCCCGGTAGGGAGGA
>CAYPDV010000007.1:0-12312 GCA_964409525.1 uncultured Gemmatimonadaceae bacterium | reverse complement strand
CCCGCCCCTGCTCGTCGATCCAGCCCCGGTACATGCCGGCGGTGTTGAAGGGGGCGACGATCCGTCCGCTCCCGTCCATGCCGATCACCCCGCCGGTCTCGGGCTCCTGCGGCTCGAGCACGTCGAAGATCACGGCCCGGGCCGCCTCCGGAAGGTCGACCTCGGTGTAGCGGGCGCGTGCGCAGATGTCGTGCGCGACGGCGTTGCGGATGAAGAACTCGCCCCAGCCGGTGGCCGAGATCCCGCAGTCGGGCTCGGCGTAGGTCCCCGCGCCGATCACGGGCGAGTCACCGATCCGGCCCCACCGCTTGTTCGTCATCCCGCCCGTGGAGGTCCCGGCGGCGAGATTTCCCTCCCGGTCGAGAGCCACGGCGCCCACCGTGCCGAACTTCTCGGCGGGGTCGGCTCGCCGGCTCTCCTGGCGCTCGCGCTCCTGCACCCTCTGGAGCGCCTCCCAGCGGCTCTCGGTGAAGAAGTACTCGGCCGGCGTGCTCTCGATGCCCTGCGAGCGCGCGAACGCCTCGGCACCCTCGCCCGAGAGCATGACGTGGGGCGAGCGCTCCATCACCAGGCGTGCGAGCGAGATCGGGTTGCGGACGTCGGTGACCCCGGCGACGGCTCCCGCGTCCCGGGTGGAGCCGTCCATGATCGAGGCGTCGAGCGCGTTCGTGCCCTCCGCCGTGAACACCGCCCCCCGGCCCGCGTTGAACAGGGGCGAGTCCTCCATCACCCGGATGGTGGCCTCGACGGCGTCCAGGCTGCTCCCGCCGTCGGCGAGCACCCGGTGCCCCGCCTCGAGCGCCTCGGTCAGCTTGCCCCGGTACTCGGCCTCGCGTTCGGCCGTCATGCTCTCGCGGGTGATCGTGCCCGCGCCCCCGTGGATGACCAGGCCCCACGCGACCTCGGCGGCGGGCGGAGTGGCGGCGCGCGGCGCTTCGGCCGTGGGTGCTTCGGCGGGCGGCGCTTCCGCGGGCCGCACGCCCTCCATCCCTCCCCGGCACGCTCCGGCCGAGAGCGCGAGAGCGCCCGTGAGAAGCACGGCGGAGGCGGGAGATCGGCAGACGGAACGGAGGGCGGTGGCGGGCAGGGACATGGCGGCCTCGGCTTCGCGGACGTGCGGGTTCGGGACGGCGGACGGGGAGGGTTCCCCGGCTCCGGAAGGTACCCGCTGGAGGGACGGCGTAACAGTCGGCAGGCGCCCGGCGGGTGTCCCGCGGGGGCGGGCGGCGGACCGCGGCGAGCCCGGGAGCCGGCAGGTGGAAGATTCCCCGGAACGCCCCCGACTCCCGGCCGGCGGCGCAGCCCCGCGAGCGCTCCGGCACCGTGGCGGGCGCGAACCCGTAGGTGCTCGTGTAAACCAAAGTCGGACTTCGGTTTGAAAAGCTTCCATTTCCCGGCGCGAAGTGGCATCTTCGGGTACGGTCCGGGGAACTTCGGGGCCGGGTGCGTGTAGGATCCCGGCCCGTGGGGGAGGAATGGCGAGGAATCTCCTCCCACCCCCTGTTCGCGTCCTCTTCTCGGAAAGAAAGGAATCGGATCGACGCACCCGTCCACCATATATCGCCCTGAGGCAGGAAGCCCGCATGGATCAATTCAAGAACGAAATCGCCCGGTTCGTCCGCCGCCACGGCACCACGTTCGCCGTGGCCGGCATCCTCGGCGCCGTCGGAGTCAGCTCGGTTCATCGGGTCGTGCAGCCCGGCGATGCGGCCGATGCGGAATCGCCGTCCGCCACCGTCGTCGAGGCCGTGGCGAGCGCCGAGACGGAGATAGCGGAGGCGGGGCTCGGCTCGGCCTGGGATCTCCCGAACCTGGACCACCCGCGGGTGGACTACTGGGTCGAGCGCTTCAGCTCCGACCCCGCGATGCGGGAGAAGTTCGAGGGCTTCCTGGAGCGCTCCGGGCGGTACGTTCCGATGATCTCCGAGCGGCTGACCGAGCGGGGAATGCCGCAGGACCTCATCTATCTGGCCATGATCGAGTCCGGCTTCCAGCCGAAGGCGTATTCGCCGGCGCGGGCGTCCGGACTCTGGCAGTTCATCGGTGAGACGGGACAGCGCTACGGGCTGACCATCAACCGGGCGATCGACGAGCGGAACGACCCCGTCCGCGCGACGGAGGCCGCCCTCGACTATCTCACGGAGCTGCACGAGCGCTTCGGATCGTGGTACCTGGCCTCGGCGGCGTACAACACCGGTGAGAACCGCGTGGGTCGGATCATGCGCGAGGAGTTCGGGAGCGAGCGCGGCGACGAGTACTCGTACTACCGGATCGCGAACCGGCTCCCGAGGGAGACGCGCGACTACGTTCCCCTCATGATCGCCGCGGCGCGTATCACGAAGGACCCGGCCGCGTACGGCTTCGATCACGTGGTCCCGGCGGCACCGTACGAGTTCGAGGAGGTCGAGGTGGCGCCGGCGACCTCGCTGGCCGCCATCGCCAGGGCGGCGGGAGTCACGGTCACCGAGATCGGGACGCTGAACCCGCACCTGAAGATGCACCGCACGCCGAACAACCAGACGTACCACGTCCGGCTCCCGGTGGGCACCCTCGACACGTTCCAGTCGAGCTGGGGCTCGGCGCGCGCGGAGCTCGCGGAGGTGGCGACGGCCGAGGAAGAGGCGGCCGCGACGCGCTACCGGGTGCGGCGGGGCGACAACCTGACGGCGATCGCGCGCCGGCACGGCGTGAGCATCCAGGAGATCCGGCGGGCGAACGGGCTCCGGGGCGACTTCATCCGGGCCGGCCAGGTCCTGGAGATCCCGGGGGTCTGACGGTCTGAAGGAGACAGGCCCGAGGACGGCCCCCGCGGGCGTCACCGCCCGCGGGGGCCTTCTCGTGTCCGGGCTACTCCTCCCCCTCTCCCCTCCGCGGCAGCCGGTCCACCCCCACGTCCGAGTCGGTGGGCAGCGCCTGCGCCTCCTCGGGCTCCTCCTCGTCGCCCCTCCCGAACACGCGGCCGAGCACCTCGCCGACCCAGGAGGCGAAGCGCCCGCCGGTTCCCTCGTCGTCCGATCCGCCCCCCGTGGGACAAGCGGCCGCGACCTCGAAGCCCCGGATGAAGTACTCCTCCCGCGCCGCCCGCCCCCGGGGGCGGCACCCCTCCGCCAGGATGTGCCCGGTCGCGGGATCCACCGTCTCGCGGGCCACGCCCGGCGGCTCCTCCCATCCCTCGTGGGGCCGGAGCGAATCGGGGAGCGCCCCCATCGCCCGCCCCCAGACGGGCGCGGCGAGCCGGCCTCCCGAGGCGCGGGGCACGATGGAGCGCGGCCGATCGAAGCCGATCCAGACCGCGCCCACCGCCCGGGGGGTGTAGCCGACGAACCAGGCGTCCCGCCCGTCGTTCGTGGTTCCGGTCTTTCCGGCCGCGGCTCCCCGGAATCCCGCGGTCCGGACCGCGCGCCCCGTTCCGCCCTCGATTCCCTCCCGGAGGAGGTCGGTCACGAGGAACGCGACCTCGCGCGAGAGGACCCGCTCGGTCCGCGGTGCCGACGACCAGACCTCCCGCCCCGCCTCGTCCTCGACCCGGAGCACGAGACGCGGCGTCGGAAGCTCCCCGCCCGAGGCGAAGGCGGAGTAGGCACGCGCCATCTCGAGGGGGCTGGCGGGAACCGCTCCCAGGGCGAGGGAGAGCTGCGTGGGCATCTCGCCCGCGAGGCCGAGTCGCCCCGCCGTCTCGGCCACGTCCGTCGTGCCCACCTCGGCCGCGAGGTGGACCATGGGCACGTTGAGCGAGTGCACCACCGCCTCCCGGAAGGTGGTCTCGCCCCGGTACGTCCCCGAGTGATTGCGGGGGCGCCACGTCGGCGTCCCGCGGCCTTCCAGGCGGAGCGGTCGATCGCGCAGTGGCTGCGAGAGCGCGACGCCCTCCTCGAGGGCCCGCGCCGCCACGAACGGCTTGAAGGCGCTCCCCACGTGCCGGAACCCCCGGGAAGCCCGGTCGAACGGAGAATGCCGGAAGTCACGGCCGCCCACCCAGGCGAGCACGTCACCCCCCTCCACGCCGAGAACCACGACGGCCCCCTGGAGGTAGTCCGTCCCCGTCTCCGGCGACGGCTCGGCGGGATCGTAGCGGGGCGCCCCGAACCGGCCGAAGCCTCCCTGCTCGATCCAGCGGAGCTGCCGGTCCAGCTCCTCCTCGGCCGCGCGCTGGAGGTCGAGATCGAGCGTGGTGTGGATCCGGAGCCGGCCGGAGTAGAGGTCTCCGCCGAGCTCCCTCTCGAGGAGGTCCCGCACCGCATCCGCGAAGTACCCCGCCACGTCCTCGTCCCGGTCGCCGCCGCCGGCCGAGCGCTCCGTCACGCCGAGGTCGGCCATGAAGGCCTCGGCGACGTCCTCGGCCGAGATCAGCCCCTGCGCCTGCATCAGCCCGAGCACCAGGTTCCGGCGGGCGAGGGCCCGCTCGGGGCTCTTCCGCGGGTCGTAGTGGGTCGGGGCCTTCGGGATCGCCGCCAGGAGCGCCGCCTCGGGCAGCGTGAGCCGGGAGGCGGGCTTGGCGAAGTAGTGGTTCGCCGCCGCGTCGATGCCCCGCGCCCCGCCCCCGAAGTAGATGTGGTTCAGGTACAGCTCGAGGATCTCGTCCTTCCCGAACCGGCGCTCGATGTCGCGCGCGATGCGGATCTCGAGGAGCTTCCTCGCCACCGTCCGCTCGCGGGCCGGGAGGCGGGCCGGGAAGACGTTCCGGGCGAGCTGCATCGTGAGGGTGCTGAAGCCCTCGCGCACCTCGCCCGCGGCGAGATTCGAGAGGACCGCCCCCACCACCCGGAACGCGTCGACCGCCCCGTGCCGGTAGAAGCGGCGGTCCTCGACCGCGAGGAAGGCGTCGGCGACGTGCGGGGGCAGCGAGTCCAGCGGGACGGCCTCCCGCCCGACCGGCGACAGCGATCCGAGCTCCTCGCCGTGCCGGTCGAGCAGGCGGGGCGCCCCGCCCGCCCGGTACGCCTCGAGGGTCGATACCTCCGGACACCCGCGCCAGCCGCAGCGCTCCCACGCCACGGCGCCGATCACCGCCAGGATCGCGAGCACCGCGGCCACCTCGAACCGGGTGGGGCGGAGACGGCGGAGCGCGCCCGAGACCGACGTCCGCCCGCGTCGGCGGGCACGATCCCGGGACCGGCGTCTGCGAGGGGGCATGGATCGGGGGGGCGGAGAGGTCTCCCGGCGGGTCGCGGGAGAAGCGTGGCGACCTTCTGAAAGCACGCGCCGGCGGAGGGGATCTGCAAGCCCCCGGCCACTCCGGGCGATTGACGGGCCCCCCGCCCGGCGTCGACGTTGCGCCATGATCGTCGTCGTGGGCGCCGGTTTGTCCGGCCTGGTCGTCTCGCATCATCTGGAACGCCTCGGCGTGCCGCACCGCGTCTTCGAGGCGTCGGAGCGCCCGGGCGGGGTCGTGGCGACCGTCCGGGTCTCGGGTCTTCCTCTCGATCTCGGCCCGCAGCGCACCCGCCGGACGGCCGCCATCGGAGAGCTCGTCACCCGCCTCGGCCTCGACGGCGAGGTGGTCGAGGCCGACCCGTCGCTCCCCCTCTACGTCTACCGGGAGGGACGCCTCCGGAAGGTGCCCTTCTCGGCGGGTGAGGCGCTCGGGACCGACCTGCTCTCCCTCGGGGGAAAGCTGCGCGTGCTCCTCGAGCCGTTCTCGGGAAGGCTCCGCGAGCACGAGAGCGCGGCCGACTTCTTCCGGCGCCGGTTCGGCGACGAGGCGTACCGGGCGCTGATCGGCCCCCTCTACGGCGGCCTCTACGCCTCGGATCCCGCGCGAATGCGGGCCACCGACGCCCTGGCCCGCGCCCTCGAGGAGGCGGGCGTCGGCGGAAGCCTCCTGCTCGCCTTCCTCCGCTTCTCCCGCCGTCGGGACGCCCTTCCGCCGGGGATCACCTTCCGCGAGGGCATGGCCACGCTGCCCCGGGCGCTCGCGGCCGCGGCCGGCGAGCGGCTGCGCCTGGGCACGCCGGTGCGAGCGCTCCGCCCCTCCGGAGGCGCCCGGGACACCGGAAAGTCCGGGAAGTCCGGGGGGCCCGGGAATACGGGGAGGTGGCGGGTCGAGACCGCGGAGGGCCCGGTGGACGCGGACGGGGTGGTCCTCGCGCTCGCTGCGGACCGGGCGGCGGCGCTCCTGCGCGAATCCCGCCCCGAGGTGGCGGAGCGGCTCGCCCGCCTCCGTTACAACCCGCTCGCCGTCGTGCACCTCCGCTCGGACGCCCGCCTCGAGGGGCTGGGCCACCAGGTCGCCTTCGGCGAGGCGCTGGAGACCCGGGGCGTCACCTGGAACCACTCGGCGTACGGGCGGGAGGGCCTCTATACCGCGTATCTCGGGGGGATGTGGAATCCGGAGCTCCCGACCCGACCCGACGAGGAGATCGCGGCGATCGCCACCCGCGAGTTCGAGGCGCTGGCGGGGCGGGACGCCGAGGCCCTCCACGTGCACCGTACGAGGGTCCCGGCGTGGGATCGCACCTGGGCCGCCCTCGACGGGCTCCGGCTCCCGGCCGGACTCCATCCGTGCGCCGCCTGGTGGGGCCGGCCGGGGATCCCGGGCAGGGTGCGGGCGGCTCGACGCCTGGCGGAGGAGCTGGCCCGCGGCGGGGCGGCGTGAGCATGGGTCGCCGGACGGCCGGCCGCCGCCCGGCGGGGGCTACCCGGCGGCGCCGACTCCCGAGGCCTTACGGGGTCCCGCGTTGAGGCACCGGGTGTCGCGGTGGCTCCGGCACCGACAGGGCTCCATCGGCGGGAGGCCCGACGACCGGGTCCCCGGTGCGCCGGACGACGCCGGCCACCCCACCCGCGCCTCGATCAGGTCGGCCAGCAGCCGCACGAACCGGGGGTCGTCGTGCGGGACCGGCACCCGGTGCATCTCGACGCCCGCCCCGGCGGCCTCCTCCGCGAGCTCCCCGTCGAGCTCGGCGAGGGTCTCGGACTGCTCGTGCATGAAGCTCACGGCGACCACGACCGCCCGCTCCGCCTCCAGCTCCACGATCACCCGTTCCACGTCGGGCTGCGTCCACTCGATCGGACGGTTCCCGTGGTTCTGGAAGCCGGTGAGGGCGTCCTGCACCCCGAGCGCAGCGGCGAGATCGGAGCAGAGCTCCTCCACGTAGAGGTCGTAGCGGCTGCCCTCCTCGAGGTAGCGGATCGGGGTGCCGTGGGCGGAGAAGACGAGGCGGGTCCCCGGATCGCCGAGCGAGAGCCCCCGTCCCTCCACGAACGCCCGGACGTGGTCGGCGTGGAGCGCCACGTACTCCGGATGGCGGTGCCAGCCGGAGATCTCGAGCAGCTCCACGCCCCACCCGAGACCGTCGACGGCGTCCCGGGCGTCTTCCAGCGCCGCCACCGTCGTCGAGGCGCCGCAGAGGGGGTAGACGGGGAGCGCGACGAGCCGCTCCACGCCCTCCTCCCGCGCCTGGAGGACGGCGTCGGCGACGAAGGGGGGCGTGAACTGCATGCCCGTGAAGGAGCGGACCTCCCTCCCTCTCGTGCGGAGCTCCTCCTCGACCGCCGCCGCCTGGGCCCGCGCCTGTGCGTTCAGCGGAGAGCCGCCGATCGCGCGGTACTCCTCGACGAGCCCCGGCGCCCTCCGCCCGGCGAGCTCCCGGCTCCGCTCGCGCATCCGCTCCGGATCGAGGTCCCCCTCGAGCGGTGCGTTGCGGAGGAAGATCCGCTCCAGGAAGGGCAGCACCTCCTCGGGATCCGGGTGCTCGGGCTCGCCGAAGTTCAGAAACAGAATTCCAGTTCTCATCCTCCCGCCCCGCTCCCCGGCGCCCCGTCGTCCTCCGCTGCCGACCGCGCCGAGTCCGGCCGATACGCCTGCACGGCGTCCACCACCGCCCGGATCACGCGGTGGTCCGTCTCCGGGTGCAGCCCGTGGCCCAGGTTGAAGACGTGGCCGGGCCGCCCTCCGGCCCTCGCCAGCACCTCCCGGGCACGCGTCACCGCCACCTCCTCGCCCGCCAGGAGCGCGGACGGGTCCAGGTTGCCCTGGATGGCCCGGTCCGCGCCGATCCGCTCCCACGCTTCGTCCAGCGGGAGCCGCCAGTCCACGCTCACGCCCTCCCCGCCCGCCTCCGCCACCAGCGGAAGCAGCGCCGGATTGCCGGTGAAGAAGTGGATCGAGGGCACCCCGGCCTCCTCGAGGCGGCGGAAGAGGGCCCGCGTGGGGGGAAGCACCCGCTCCTCGTACACCTCGGGCGCCAGGGCGCCGGCCCACGAATCGAAGACCTGGACCGCCCCCGCCCCCGCCTCGTGCTGCGCCACCGCGAAGTCGGCGAGGTGCTCCGCCCAGTACGCCGCCAGCCGGTCCCAGGCGGCCGGCTCGGAGAGGAGGAACGCCTTCAGCTCGCGGAGATCCCGGCTCCGGGGCGGCCGCACCAGATACGAGCACAGGGTGAAGGGCGCGGCGACGAAGCCCAGGACCGGAACGTCGAGGCGGCCCACCAGGATCCGGATCTGCTCCAGCACGTAGTCCAGCTCCTCGCGGGGATCGAAGGGCCGCAGGCGCGCCACGTCCTCCGGCGCCACGACCGGATCCAGGACGACGGGGCCCACCCCGCTCCGCATCTCCACGCTCAGCCCGGCGGCGAGGAAGGGGGTCGCGATGTCGTTGTAGAGGACGCAGGCGTCGACCGGGTAGTAGTCGAGCGGCATCGCCGTGATCTCGGCGGCGGCCTCGGGGTCGCGCAGGATCTCGAACATGCCCCGCTCGTCCCGCCGCTCCCGGTAGCGCGGAAGCGTCCGGCCCGCCTGCCGCATGAACCAGAGGGGGGTGCGGTCCACGGGCTCCCGTCGAAGCGCGCGGAGGAGTCGGTCGTTCAAGGCGTCCTCGGAGATGTGCGGGAAGGGCGGGCGGCGGCTCCGGGGCGAATCAACCCCGGGGCGGGCCGTCTGTGCCGCCGTCCCACCCGTCCGGGGCGGAGCGCGTGGACACTCCCCGGAGGCGTGGGTAGAATGAGGCGCCGCAGGGCGGCCAGCGCGACCGAGCGACGACGAATCGAGCACTCCCGGGAGGATCCGTGCACCACGGGCGCCACGACGGATGGATCGAGATCGTGACCGGCGTCATGTTCAGCGGCAAGTCGGAGGAGCTCCTCCGGCGGGTCCGACGTGCGCTGATCGCGGGCCGCGCCGTCCAGCTCTTCAAATCGCACCTCGACGACCGGTACGGCGGCATCCATCAGGTGGCCTCCCACGACGGGAAGGCGGCGGAGGCGATCCCCGTGTCCACCTCCCGGGAGGTGGCCGAGCGGGTGCGCACCGGCACCGAAGTCGTCGCGGTCGACGAGGCGCAGTTCCTCGACGGGGGCATCGTAGCCGTCGCGAACGACCTCGCCGATCGCGGAATCCGGGTGGTGGTCGCCGGAACGGACATGGACTTCCGCGGCGAGCCCTTCGGGCCGATCCCCGAGCTCCTCGCGGTGGCCGAGCGGATCGACAAGCTCCACGCGATCTGCGTCCGGTGCGGCGACCTGGCCACCCGGAACCAGCGCCTGGTGGACGGGCGTCCGGCGCCGGCCGAGGCGCCCACGATCCAGGTCGGCGGCACCGAGAGCTACGAGGCCCGCTGCCGGAGCTGCCACGAGGTCCCGATGCGCGGGCGGGAGCAGGTGGAGATGGAGGGGGTGGGGTAAGGAGGCCCGGGGGCTCCGCACCGGCGGCGTGCCGGTGTGCGGACGGCGCGCCCGCTGCCGTCCCGGCGGGGGTCCCGGCGAGCCGCCCGCAGCCCCATGGATCGGCCCGGCGGCCGGGGGCACCCTGGAACCCAGCGCGATCCGCGATCAGCCACTCCGGCTTCCGCGTGCCCCCTCGCCCTCCGATCCCATGCCCCGCCCCCGCCCCGGCGCGCCGCTCCCTCCCGTCTCCCGCCACCCTCCCGCGCTCCTCGACGAGCGCTCCGAGCCGGACTTCCGGCGGGTGTTCACCTCGCTCCTGGGGCGCGCATCCGCGACGTGGAGCGCGCTCACCCGTGTCCGGCTGGCCGGACTGGACCTCCGGGAGCGCGAGGTTCGCCGCGACGGCTCGCTCCGCGTCCTGTTGGCCCAGGTCGGGATCCACGACCTGCGGCTCGACGCCGACGCGGCCCTCTCCGATGCCGATCGGGGGGAATCGATCCGCCTCCTCGTCCGCCTGGTCCGGGAGGGCCGGCTGGAGGTGCGGTCCGCGCCCCTCGCGGGATGGACCCCGGACTTCACCGTCTTCCACCGGGCGGGCGGACCCTGGGCGCTGCTCGCCGGCCACCACTGGTTCAGCCGACCGTATCCGCACCGGGGGCCGGCCTTCGCCTCCCTCCACGGCTCGGGGGCCGCGCTCCGGGCGGCGGCCCGCTTCATGGAGGTGTGGGAGACGGCCCACGACATCTCCCTCCCGATCCTGGGGGTGCTCGAGGAAGCGGAGCGAAGGGCCCCTCCCGCGGCCGATCGGGCGGCCCCCGACGGGAGATCGTTCGAACGCCCCCCCCGGCCGCGGCGGAGCGGCACCGCACCGATTTCCCCGGGCACCCGCGGAGGCGGTCCTGAACGCGTGCGGTCGTCCAGACCCGATCGCCCTGCCGCCGCCTCGCGGCATCCGGTCGCACCGACGCCCGAAAGGCTTGACCGCACGGGCGGATTCGGGTAGACTTCGGCCCCTTTCCGGGGGTTGTGATCCCGCGTAGCTCAGCTGGTAGAGCAGGTGGCTGTTAACCACCGAGTCGCAGGTTCGAGTCCTGCCGCGGGAGCTTTCGAAGACTGTTCGAGGGAGGCCGCGATTCGGCCTCCCTCTTTTGGTGTGGTGGCGTAGAAGTACCGTCGCATTCGAGTGCCGGGGCATGCACGCACCGGAGCCCGCCGCCCCTTCCGGGGTAGCGCGGAACACGAGTCCCCCCCAGGACCTCCGGCACGCCATGGCCTCCACGTCCGACTTCGTCCGACTCCACAGCGCCGCGCTGCGCGCGCTGAACGACGCCCGCCATTCGCCGCAGTCCGACCGCGACGAGTCCGTGGCCGAGGCGCTGAGCGCGGTCGATCGGTTCCTGGAGCTCTGGAACCGCTCGGACACCCACCCCGTCCCTCCCGCCGCCGGCGAGGCGATGCGCGACGCCCGGGAGGCGCTCACGGAGGCCAACGCGTCCGAAGCGTGGGACGTGCTCCTGGATATCGGACGCTCGCTGGACGAATACTTCCGTCGGTGACGTCGCCTGCCGGCGGCGCCCCGCGCCCCTCCTCCCAGGAGACCCCATGAGCACCTCCCCGTCGCGGGCCGCCCGGCTCCTCCCCGCTCTCCTCCTCCCCGCTCTCCTCGTCCCGCTCCTCGTGTGGGCCCCGGCCGCGGCCGGCCAGGACCTCTCCGACGTCGAGATCGAGACCGTTCGGGTGGCGGACGGCGTCTGGATGCTCACCGGCTCGGGAGGCAACCTCGGCGTGGCGGCCGGCGCGGACGGCGTCGTCCTCGTCGACGACCAGTACGCGCCGCTCACGGACCGGATCCTGGAGGCCGTGCGGGAGCTCGGCCACGGAGACCCCCGATTCGTGATCAACACCCACTGGCATCCCGACCACACGGGAGGCAACGAGAACATGGGTGAGGCCGGGGCGCTCCTCGTGGCCCACGGCAACGTGCGCACCCGGATGGCCAGCGAGCAGGTGCTGGAGCTCTTCGGACAGACGGTCCCGCCCTCGCCGGAGGGCGCGCTTCCGGTCGTGACGTTCACCCGCGAGCTGACCTTCCACCTGAACGGAGACTCCGTCCGGGTCGTGCATATGCCCCACGCCCACACCGACGGCGACGCGATCATCCACTTCACCCGCGCCGACGTCGTCCACATGGGAGACACCTACTTCGCCGGCACCTATCCCTTCGTGGACCTGGACAGCGGCGGCAACGTCCTGGGGATCCTCGCGGCCGTGGACCGGGTGCTCGAGGAGGTCGGGCCGGACACACGGATCATCCCCGGCCACGGTCCGCTCTCCGACGTCGACGAGCTTCGCGGGTACCGCGACATGCTGAGCTCGGCCGTCGATCGCGTCTCCGAGGCGCGGGAGTCCGGGATGACGCTCGAGCAGGTGCTCGAGGCCGCACCCACCTCCGAGCTGGACGCGGCGTGGGGCGGGGGCTTCATCGATCCGGACCGGTTCGTCACTTCCGTCTACCGCAGCCTGGAGCGGTGGGAGGAGCACCACCCGATGCGGGGCGAGCCGGGCCGTCACGAGCACGGCGGCCATCCGGACCACGGGGCTCGCCCCGGCGCCGAGAGCCATCACGGCGGATCCCGGTAAGACCAAGTCGTACCACGGGTAAGCCCGGACTCACAGCCGCACCGCGCCGGGAACTTTCGGGATAGTTACG
>CAYPDV010000006.1:0-57831 GCA_964409525.1 uncultured Gemmatimonadaceae bacterium | reverse complement strand
ACAAGTTCGCGGCGCTGAACTCCGCGGTCTGGTCCGGGGGCTCCTTCGTCTACGTCCCGAAGGGCGTGCAGCTCGGGACGCCGCTGCAGGCGTACTTCCGGGTGAACCAGGAGAAGATGGGGCAGTTCGAGCGGACCATCATCATCGCCGAGGAGGGCTCGAGGGCCCACTACATCGAGGGGTGCACGGCGCCGGTCTACTCGACCGAGTCGTTCCACTCGGGCGTGATCGAGATCGTGGTCAGGCCGAATGCCCACTTCCGCTACACCACGATCCAGAACTGGTCGAACAACATGTACAACCTCGTGACCCAGCGGGCGCTGGTGCACGAGCACGCGACCATGGAGTGGCTGGACGGGAACCTGGGCTCGAAGCTCACCATGAAGTACCCCTCCTGCTACCTGGTCGGCGAGGGCGCCCACGGCTCGATCCTCTCGATCGCCTACTCGGGCGACGGGCAGCACCAGGACACGGGCGGCAAGGTGATCCACGCGGCGCCGCACACGACCTCCTCGATCGTCTCGAAGAGCATCTCCAAGGGAACCGGGCGCTCGAGCTACCGGGGGCTGTGCAAGGTCTACGAGGGGGCGACGAACGCGCGCTCGAACGTCGAGTGCGACGCGCTGCTCCTGCACGAGACCTCCCGCACGGACACCTACCCCTACATCGAGATCGAGGAGAAGCAGGCGAACGTCGGCCACGAGGCCACGGTCTCGAAGGTGGGCGACGAGCAGCTCTTCTACCTGATGAGCAGGGGCATGAGCGAGGAGGAGGCGATGGCGCTGATCGTCCGGGGGTTCATCGAGCCGATCGCGAAGCAGCTGCCGCTGGAGTACGCGGTGGAGCTCAACCGACTGATCGAGCTGGAGATGGAGGGATCGGTAGGATGACGGACGCGACCGCGCTGGCGACGGACGAGCGGAGGGGAACGGGGATCATGGAGGGGGTGACGGACGCCCTGAGCGAGGTGGCCGCCCGGGAGCTCGCCTCCGGCGGGCCGGAGTGGCTGGGCGAGCGGAGGCTCCACGCCTGGTCGGTCTACGAGCGCACCCCGATGCCCACCACGCGGCTCGAGGAGTGGCGCTACACGGACCTCTCCCGGAAGCTCGACCTGGACTCGCTGGTGCCCCACCGTCCGGACACGGACCAGATGGGTCCCGGGTCGTACCCGGACGCGGTCCGGTCCGCGATGGACGAGGACCACGCCGCCGCGGGGCACGTGGTCGAGATCGACGGGCGGGTGGTCCACGTCGACCTCGACGACGCGCTCCGGGAGAAGGGGGTCGTCCTCGCCTCGCTCGCCGAGGCGGCGCGTGAGCACCCCGAGCTCGTGCGGGAGCGGCTCGCCACCGAGGCGGTCCCGCCCGAGGAGGGCAAGTTCCCGGCGCTCAACGCCGCGCTCTGGACGGACGGCGTCTTCCTGCACGTGCCGTCGGGCGTCCGGCTCGAGCTCCCGGTCCGGGTCACGCGGTGGGTTTCGGAGGAGGGCCGGGCGTACTTCAACCGCACCCTGGTCGTGGCCGGGGCCGCCTCGCAGGTCTCCTTCGTGGACGAGATCCTCTCGGCGGACGTCGAGCGCCAGACGCTCCTCTCCTCCGCGGTGGAGGTGTTCGCCGGCGACGGCGCCCAGGTGCAGTACGTCTCGCTCCAGCGGATGGGACGGGGCGCCTTCCACATGACGGCCCAGCGGACGCTCGCGCAGCGCGACTCCACCCTGGACACGCTGAACGTGAGCCTGGGGGCGAGCACCGCCCGCGTCGATCTGCACGCCAGGCTGCTCGGGCCCGGGGCGAACAGCGACATGCTCGGCCTCTACTTCGGCGACGGCGACCAGCACTTCGACCACAACACCGGCCAGGACCACGTGGCGCCGAACGCGCTGAGCGACCTCCTCTACAAGGGAGCCCTCGACGACGAGTCGCGGGCGGTGTTCCGGGGCATCATCCGGGTGCATCCGGGGGCGCAGCAGACCGACGCCTACCAGACGAACCGGAACCTCCTCCTCTCCGACCGGGCGCGGGCCGACTCGCTGCCGAACCTCGAGATCGAGGCGGACGACGTGAAGTGCTCCCACGGAGCCACCATCGGGCAGCTCGACGAGGACGCGCTCTTCTACCTGCTGAGCCGGGGGATCCCGCGCGAGATCGCGGAGCGGCTGGTGGTGCTCGGATTCCTGGGCGAGGTCCTCTCGCGGCTCCCGCTGGGGGGCGTGGTCGAGAAGGTCACTCGGGCGATCGAGGAGAAGCTGGCGCACACCTGATGGCCGACTGGGTGCGGGTCGCGAACGCCGGGGAGTGCCCACCGGGCGACACGCTCGCCGTCGAGGCCGCGGGTGAGCGGATCGTGCTGGCCAACGTGGACGGCGACGTCTACGCGCTCCAGGACAACTGCTCCCACCAGGACTTCCCGCTCTCGGACGGAGAGCTGGAAGGAACGCAGCTCGAGTGCGCCTATCACGGGGCCCGCTTCGACGTCTGCACCGGCCGGGCGACCCGGCTTCCGGCCATCCGGCCGGTGAGGACCTTCGAGGTGGACCTCCGCGACGGAGAGGTCTTCGTCCGCATCGACTGACCAGGGACCAGGAGACCAGGAACCCGAATGACCGCCCCCGCAGCCCCGGCCCCGCCGACCCGCACCCTCGACCCGGACGTCCTCCGGCGGGACTTCCCCGCCCTCGACCAGGAGGTCAACGGGCGCCGGCTCGTCTACCTGGACAACGCCGCCACCACCCAGAAGCCGCGCGCCGTCCTCGACTCCCTCCTCGGCTACTACGAGAGGGACAACGCGAACGTGCACCGGGGCATCCACGAGCTGAGCCGACGCGCCACGCTCGCCTACGAGGGCGCCCGGGCGCGGATGGCCGAATGGATCGGCGCGGGCGACCCCGAGGAGGTGATCTGGACCCGCGGCACCACGGAGTCGATCAACCTCGTCGCCCACGCGTGGGGAGACACCCACGTCGCCGAGGGCGACGAGATCCTCCTGACGGAGATGGAGCACCACTCGAACCTGGTGCCATGGCAGCTCCTGGCCGAGCGGACGGGCGCCCGGCTCCGGTTCCTCGAGATCGACGACGAGGGGCGCCTCCGGCTCGAGCAGCTCGACGAGCTCCTCGGCGAGAGGACCCGTCTCGTGGCGGTGGGGCACGTCTCGAACGCGCTCGGCACGGTGAACCCGGTCGCCGAGATCGCGCGCCGCGCCCACGACGCGGGGGCGCTGATCCTCGTCGACGGGGCGCAGGGGGCCGCCCACGCGCCCGTCGACGTCCTGGAGCTGGGGTGCGACTTCTACGCGCTGAGCGGCCACAAGATGTGCGGACCGACCGGCATCGGCGCGCTCTGGACCCCCCGCGAGATCCTGGAGACGATGGCTCCCTTCCAGGGGGGCGGCGAGATGATCCGGGTGGTCGAGCGGGATCGGAGCACGTGGGCCGAGCTGCCGCACCGGTTCGAGGCGGGCACCCCGAACATCGCGGGGGCGATCGCGATGACCGCCGCCGTCGACTACCTGGAGTCGCTCGGGGCCGAGGCGATCCTCCGCCACGAGCGGGATCTCGTGGCGTACGCGCTCGGCCGCATGGGCGAGCTGGACGGGATCCGGCTCTTCGGCCCATCCGACCCGGAGGAGCGCGCCGGCGTGGTGTCCTTCCTCCTGGGCGACGCGCACCCGCACGACATCTCCACCATCCTGGACAGCGACGGCGTCGCGATCCGGGCCGGACACCACTGCGCCCAGCTCGTGATGAAGCGATTCGGCGTCTCCGCCACCGCGCGCGCCTCCTTCTATCTGTACAACACCCGCGAGGACGTGGACCGCCTGGTCGACGGTCTGGAGACGGTCCGCGACATCTTCGCCTGAGGCGACACGTCCTCCGGACCACACCCGCACCGGCCCCCTCCCGCTCGGAGTGGGGGTGCCGCTAGATTTCGTAGTCTCCCGATCCGCCATCGCAGGACGTCATGCCCGAAGACATCCAGCTCAGCTCCCTCTATCAGCAGCTCATCCTCGAGCACTACCGGAAGCCCCGGAACAAGAGGGATATGGATCCGAAGAGCGTCGAGGTGCACATGGCGAATCCCACCTGCGGAGACGAGATCCGCCTGCAGCTCCGCATCGAAGAGGGTGAGATCACCGACGCCGCCTTCGTCGGGCAGGGATGCTCGATCTCGCAGGCGGCGGTCTCGATGATGACCGACCTCCTGAAGGGAAGCAGGCTCGAGGAGGCCGACGCGCTCGCCGACCGCTTCACCTCCATGATGCACGGCGAGGAGGAGGCGGCCCGGGACCGCTCGCTCGGCGACCTCCGCGCGCTGCAGGGCGTGAGCCGCTTCCCGGTGCGCATCCGCTGCGCGCTTCTCGGCTTCGATGCCCTCCAGGAGGCGATCGAGCAGGAGCGGGAGGGTGGCGCCGCGACGGAGGGGGGCGCCGAGGAGGCGACGGAGCCTTCCGGGGATCCCGGAGAGACCGGGGAGGCCGGGGAGTCCGTAGAATGAGCGCACGGAGGGGGCGCCGGAACGGGGAGATGAGGCGCGGCCGGGAGGAGGACGGCGTCCTTCCCTGCCCTCCGGGCTGGGCGTGCGCCCGCATTCGCGGCACGCCGGCCGGGGACTTCGAGCTGGTGACGACCGGCGAGGGCCTTCGCACGGTGACCTTCCTCGACGTGGACGCCCCCGGGCGGGTCTGCCGGGAGGTCCCGGATATCCCTGCCGCCCGCCACCTGGACCGCGGCATCCGGTTCCTGACCGACCTCCTCGAAGCCGGACGGGCGTCGGAGACGGACGCCCCACCCCTCGACCTCGGGACGGTTTCCGGATTCGCCCGGAGCGTGTACCACGCCCTTCTCGCCGTTCCCGCGGGCGAGGTGGTCAGCTACGGCTCGCTCGCCCGCGTCCTCGGCGCCCCCGGTGCGGCGCGCGCTGTGGGACGCGCGGTCGGAGCGAACCCGCTCCCGCTGATCGTGCCCTGCCACCGCGTGATCCGCTCGGACGGGAGTCTCGGCGGCTTCGGTGGGGGGCTCCACCGGAAGGCCGCCCTCCTCCGGCTCGAGGGGCTGGCGGTCGACGGGATCGGAGCCGGGAGCCGGGTGCGGGCCTGAGGGAGCCCTCCCGGAAGGCCGCTGAAGCAGCGGCATTCTAAGGCTCGAGCAGAACCTTCACCGCTCCGCTCCTACCGTGGTCCGAGGCGGCCCGGAGGGCGTCCCGGTACTGCGCGAGCGGGAAGACGTGGGTCACCATGTCCTGCACGGGGGCCGGGCTCTCCTCGAGCAGCCGCTGCGTCACCGCGAAGGTGTGCAGGCGCTCTCCCCTCCACGTCTCCTCTCCGTACGCGACGAAGCCCCGGATCCGGAGCTCCCGCGACCAGATCCAGGTGAGGTCGAGGTCGGGGATCTTCGCGGCGCAGCCGAGCAGGACGATCCTCCCCCCGGGGGCGGCCCACCGGAGGCCCTGGCTCAGGGTGGCGCCGCTCCCGACGCAGTCGAAGATCAACGGAAAGCCGCCCCCGGCGTACACCTCCGGGCCGAGCATCGGCTCGTAGCTCCGGGCCCCGGTCTGGAGGAGCGCGTCGCGGGCCTCCGCGCCCGGCGCCACCACCTCGTCGGCACCGAGTCGGCGCGCCAGCCGCTGCTCGTGCTCCCGCTTCGCCTGTCCCAGCAGCTCGCCCCGGTAGCCGAGCACGCGAAGCGCCCAGATCGTGCCCAGGGCGATCGGCCCGCTCCCGATGACGAGGATCGTGGGCACGTCGAGCGGCGTGCGGAGCGCGGCATGGACCCCGATCGAGAGGGGCTCGACCAGCACGGCCCGGCGGTCGGCGAGCCCCTCGGGAACGACGTGGAGCTGGTCCTCGTGGACCAGGATCTCCTCGCCCCACCCGCCGGGGAGCTGCCGGTGGAAGCCCGCCATCATCCCCGGAGCCAGCGGCTCGCCCCCGATGTCGATCCTCCCCTGCTCGCCCGCTCGCTCGCACGTCGCGGGAAGACCCCCGCCGCACGACGCGCACGGCGCCTCCGGCCAGCCCCGGATGGCGCAGGAGAGCACCGGATCCACCACGACCCTCCGACCCGGCTCCACCCTCCGCACTCCGTCGCCGACCTCCTCGACCCGCGCCAGGATCTCGTGCCCCGGGACGGCGGGAAAGGAGGCGAAGGGCTCGAGCGAGGGACTCCCGGAGAAGGTGATGGTCCCGAGATCGGTCCCGCAGATCCCGCACGCCGAGACGCGGCAGCGGACCCAGCGAGGCCCGGGAAGATCGGGGAGCTCCCGCTCCACCGGCCGGAGCGCCCCCAGCGGGCCGTAGAGGGCGGCGTCGGTGACACGCCCCAGCGTGCGCCCCACGGCGTAGCGGAGGGGCGAGACCTGGAGCGAGAGGGCCCTCATGGACGTCTCCGGTGGGTGGGTGCGGGTCGGCGGCGTCAGAACTCGTCGAGCAGGCGGAACTCCTCCGCCCCGGGCAACGGATCCCACCCCTCCGGCGGGGGAGGGATCCCCGGGAGCGTGCCCGCGGCCAGGCGCGCGGCCGCGGCGGCGGCTCCGACGGCCGACGGGCCGGGATCCTCGGCCCGACGACTCCCTCCGCTCCACCGGCCCCGGTTCTCCGGGAGCACGGCGTCGTCGACCGCGACCTCGCCCCCGCCCGTCGCGAGGCGCCCCGGGTGGAGGATCCGCATCATCGGACCCCGGAGCAGCCCCGCCGATTCGAACCAGAGCCCCCGCCCCCCCGGTACTGCGGTCCGCACCGGATGCGGCAGGAGCCGGTGGAGCCGCTCGGAGGGGAAGGCGTCGTGCTCGGCCTCCGTCCCTCCCTCCCCCGCGCGGGCGAGGACGCCGAGGAGAGCCTCCCTCGCCTCCGCGTCCTCCGCCACGAGCTCCACGATCCGGATCCGACCGGAGGCCTCAGCGGACGAGCCGCCTCCCGGGGCGGCGCCGCTCCCGCGTCCGTCGCCGCCCCCGTCCCCGCCTCCCTCCGCCTCGCGGCCCGGCTCCACGACGAGGTATCCCCGGGCGCTTCCGGACCCGTCGCGATGGAGGAAGCGCTCCCGGCCGTCTCCCTCGAGCCGTCGCCAGTGCCTCGGCTGGCGCTCCAGCATCCCGCTGGAGCGCCGGGCGACCCTCCCGTACACCTCGGCAGGCTCCTCCCACTCCCCTTCATCGAGCCGGATCACACGCCCCGTCCCCTCCCGTACCCGTGTGAGGTCCGCCGTCCGGAACCGGTAGCGGTGGCGCTCGCCCACCAGGGCGTAGCCGAGGCGGGCGTAGTAGTCGACGCGGAACGGGAAGAGCAGGGAGAGGGCGTCGCCCCGCTCGCGACCGATCCGCATCGCCTCCATGCAGATCCGCCTCCCGAGCCCCCGGCCCCGGTGCTCGGGCACCACCGCCACGGCGCCGAGGCCCAGCGTCGGATACGTGCGGCCCCGGAGGTGGAGCCGGAGGCGGTAGAGGCGCACCCCCCCGATCCGGCGGCCTCCCTCCTCGGCGATCCGCGCGTCGTCGAGGCCGCCGTACGGATCCGCGTCGTCCAGCAGCGCCGCCGTCCTCGTCCGGGCGCTCCGCTCGCCGGGAAACGCCTCGGCCCAGAGCGCCCCCAGGAAGGGGGCGTCCTCGGACGTCGCCGGGCGGAGGAGGGCGGAGGGGTCGTCAGTCACTCGATGCGCGGGGCTGCCGCGGAAGAGAGGGTGCGGGACTTCGTACCTTCCGGCTGGTACCGGACGGCATCGCGAGAGTAGGTTCCGGCCGGCCGCGACCGCCAGTGTGGTGCCAGGGGAGTCCCGTGGCGTCCCGAGCGGGAGCGCCCCCCCGCCGGACGAGCCGGGGGCCGCGTATTTGCAGGGACGAAGCGTACCGAGCGGCCGGGAGACGTCCCGGCCAGGTCCCCGACGATGTGGAGGCAGGGATGAAGACGGCGATCGTCGCCGGGTGCAGGACCCCGTTCTCGAAGGCGGGAACCTCGCTCCGCCGGCTCACGGCCATCGACCTCGGGAAGGTGGCGGTGCGGGAGGTGCTGGCCCGCGCCGACGTGGGGGGCGAGGAGGTGGACGAGCTCGTCTACGGCACGGTCGTCCACGACCCCCACGCTCCCAACATCGCGCGGGAGGTCGGCATCGCGGTCCTTCCGGACACGGTGCCCGCCTTCACCGTCTCACGCGCCTGCGCCTCCTCGAACCAGGCGATCACGGACGGCGCCGGGATGATCGAGCTGGGCTACGCCGACGTCGTGGTGGCCGGCGGCGCGGAGTCGCTCTCGCAGGTGCCGATCACCGTGTCGGAGGAGATGGCGGAGTCGCTGATCTCCGCGTCTCGTGCGAAGAGCCTGGGACAGCGGGTGAAGGCGTTCGCGGGGATCCGCCCGAAGCACTTCCTTCCCAGACAGCCGGCGATCGCGGAGCCGAGCACGGGACTCACGATGGGCGAGTCGGCGGAGCTGATGGCGAAGATGAACGGCATCCCACGCGAAGAGCAGGACCGCTGGGCGCTGCGCTCGCACCGCCTGGCCGCCGAGGCCGACGAGGACGGCCGACTCCGCGAAGACATCGCCCCCGTGTACCCGCCCCCGGAGTACGACGAGGTGGTGAAGGTAGACAACGGGATCCGCCGGGACACCAGCATGGAGAAGCTGGAGAAGCTCCCGCCGGTCTTCGACCGGGAGCACGGCTCGGTCACCGCGGGCAACTCGAGCCCCCTCACCGACGGCGCCTCGGCCGTGGTGCTGATGTCCGAGGAGCGGGCGCGCTCCGACGGGCGGAACGTCCTCGGCTACATCCGGAGCTGGGCGTGGGCGGCCCTGGATCCCGGCTGGCAGCTCCTTCAGGCGCCGGTCTGGGCCGCCCCCCTCGCCCTGGAGCGCGCCGGGGTGCGGATGTCGGACATCGAGCTGATGGAGATGCACGAGGCGTTCTCCGCCCAGGTGCTCTCGAACCTGCACGGGCTCTCGTCGCGCTCCTTCGCCCGGGAGCACATGGGCCGCGACGAGCCCGTGGGCCATCCGCCGGAGGACCGCATCAACGTGACCGGCGGCTCGATCGCGGTCGGACACCCGTTCGCCGCCACCGGCGCGCGCGTCACGATGCAGCTCCTCCGGGAGATGGCCCGTCGGGACCTCGAGCTGGGGCTGGTGACGGTGTGCGCCGCCGGAGGGCTCGGCTTCGCGATGGTGGTCGAGCGGAGGTAGCGTCCCGACCCGGGGCGCCGGCGCAGCTCAGCCGGCCCGTCGCACCGCGTCCTCGACCTCGTCGAAGGGCGGGAGCCGGGAGGCGTCCTCGCTGCACCAGGCGTACACGACGGTTCCACTCCGGTCGATCACGAACGCGGAGCGGTGCGCCACGCCCTCGAGACCGTAGAAGTCGTCGTTCCGCACCCCGTACGCCTCGGTGGCGGTGCGGTTGAAGTCCGAGAGGATGGGAAAGGGGGCGCCGCACTCGCGGGCGAAGCGGCTCGTGACGAAGGGCGAATCCACGCTGATCCCGAGCACCCGGGCGTTCAGCTCCTCCCAGAGGGCCCACTCCCCGGCGACCGTGCACATCTCCTCCGTGCAGGTGGACGAGAAGGCGAGCGGAATGAAGAGGAGGACGACGGGACCCTCCAGGCGGAGGTCGGAGAGCCGGACCGGGTCCTCGCCCGGCGCCGCCGGAAGCTCGAACTCCGGGGCCCTGCTTCCCACCGTCACGGGCATGGTCGTGCTCGTCCATCCGGGGGCACGGATCCTCGAGACATCACCTGGAGGCGCGGAGCTCGCGATCGAGGGCCTGGCGCACCTCGCGACGCCGGCGCCCCTCCCGGAAGCGTTGCTCGTCCTCCTCCGTCTCGAGCTCGAGGGTGCGGACCGGGATCGGGCGGCTCTGCTCGTCGATCGCGACGAAGGTGAGAAAGCAGGTGTTGGTGTGCCTCCGATGGCCCGTCAGGAGGTCCTCCGCCTCCACCCGCACCCCGATCTCCATCGAGGTCCGGCCGACGTAGTTGACCCGGGCGTGGCAGGTCACCAGCTCGCCGGCGTAGATCGGCTCCCGGAAGTCGACACGGTCGATCGAGACCGTCACGCAGGGGCGGCCGGCGTGCCGCATCGCGGAGACGGCGGCGGCCCGGTCGACCATCGACAGGAGCACCCCGCCGAAGACGTGCCCCAGGTTGTTCACGTGCTGGGGCATCATCAGCTCCGATACGTCCGCACGGGACTCCTCCGGGGTCCGCGGAGCGTCGTCCCGCTCCATCCCCGCCTCGCCTCCCTCCGGCTCCACGTCGGCGTCGGCCATGGCGAGAAGATAGGCGGGCCCCCGCCGGGCTCGCCATGATCGAAGCGGGACGGGCGGCCCGGGTCACATCACACGTTGCGGCACGAGGCCCCCCGCCCGACCTTTTGCCGTTCCCGTCGCACGCTTCTCCCGGACCCCGGCCATGTGGGACGCATACCGCCGCTATCTGCGGGACCCTCCGCACCGCGTGATCGAATGGGAGGACGGGGAGACGGGCGCCCGCGCCTGGCTCGTGCTGAACTCCCTCAGGGGCGGGGCCGCGGGCGGAGGAACCCGGATGAGAGCGGGCCTCGATCGCGAGGAGGTCACCTACCTCGCGAAGACGATGGAGCTGAAGTTCGCCTTCTCCGGCCCTCCCATCGGCGGCGGGAAGTCGGGCATCGACTTCGACCCTTCCGATCCCCGCCGGCGCGACGTCCTCGAGCGGTGGTTCCGGGCCATCCACCCGGAGCTGGCGAGCTGCTACGGGACGGGGGGCGACATGAACGTCGACGAGCAGCGGGACGTCGTGCCGCTCTGCGCCTCGCTCGGCCTCGCGCACCCGCAGGAGGGGGTCGTCCGGGGGCACCTGAAGCTGGAGGGCGCTGAGATCGCCGGCTCCTTCCGACGCCTACGGGAGGGCCTTTCGGCTCCGGTCCGGGAGCCGGGGCTCGCCGTGGCGGGCGCCGGGCTCACCGTCTCGGACCTGATCACCGGGTACGGCGTCGCCCGGTCCGCCGAGCGGCTGGCCTGCCTCAGGGGCGGGAGCCTACGCGGGCTCCGGGTGGTGGTGGAGGGCTTCGGCAACGTCGGCGCGTCCTGTGCGCTCTACCTCGCGCGGGCCGGAGCCTCCATCGTGGGGGTGGTCGACGCCGAGCACGGGCTCGCCTGCGAGCCGGGCCTCGACCTCCGGGCCGTGGAAGAGCTCCTGGCGGACCGGCGGGGCCGCACCCTGCCCGCCCACCCGGACCGGCTGGAGGGCCCGGACCGGGAACGGGTGTACGAGGTCGAGGCGGACGTCTTCGTGCCGGCGGCCGTCTCCGGATCGGTGGATCCGTCGCGGCTGGACACGCTCGCGGGCGCCGGCGTCCACTCGATCGTCTGCGGCGCCAACCAGCCCTTCCGGGAGGGGTTCCCCGGCGCCACGGAGACGCAGGAGCGCGCGGACCGGGACTTCGACGTGATCGTCGACGCGGTCGGGAGCCTCGGGATGGCCCGCTCCTTCCACGCCCTCATGACCGGTGAGGTGGAGCCGACCGACGCGGCGGTGTTCCGGGTCGTGCGGGAGACCGTGGATCGGACGGTCGAGAGGGTGATCGACCGCGGGGCGAGCGGATCCGGCGGTCTGGTCGCAGCCGCCCTGGGGATCGCGCTGGAAGCTCGCTGACGAAAGTGGGAGGCTCCCGCCTCAGGCCGACCCGGCCAGCCCCCGCAGCGCCTTCCGGACCTGGACGGGCACCATGGCCCGTCGCCACTCCGGATCCACGACGATGTTCTCCAGCGGGCGGCACTGCCGGTGGGCCCGCTCCGCGAGCGCCTCCACCACCTCCTCGTCGAGAACCTCGCCCCGGGCGATGTCGTCCCACCCGGTGAGCTCCTTCGGCCTCGAGCCGAGCGCCGTGACCACGCCGCGGATCTCCCGGACCCGCTCCCCGTCCTCGAAGGTGGCGGCCACCGCGACGGTGAGGAGCGGGAAGTCGATGGAGCGCCGCTGGCGCAGCTTCGAGTAGCCGGTCCGGAGCGCCCCGTCCGGGAGCGGGATCCGGACCCGGACCACGATCTCGCCGGGCTCCCTCCGCGTGTTCCAGACGCCGTCCGGCAGGAAGAAGTCGTCCACCGGGATCTCCCGACGCCCGCCCCCCGGCGAGGCGATCTCGACGACCGCGCCCAGGGTCATGAGCACGGGCGGCGTGTCCGCCGAGTGCGCCGCGACGCACTTCTTCCCGACCTTCGTGACGTGGCAGGTATCACCGTCCTTCTTGAGACAGTAGCCGAGCGCCTTCCGCCAGAAGGGGGTCTGGTTGTAGTACGTGCAGCGGGTGTCGAGGCAGAGGTTGCCCCCGAGCGTGCCCTGGTTGCGGAGCTGAGGTCCCGCCACCTGCCCCGCCGCCTCTGCGAGCGACGGGAAGCGTCGGCGTACCCGATCGCTCGAGGCGATCGAGGAGAGCGTCTCCGTCGCGCCGATCACGAGGTGGCCCTCCTCCTCCAGGATCCCGCTCAGCGCCGGGATCCCCTTCAGGCCGACCACGTGGTCGGGGGTGAAGAGGTGGTGCTTCATGTTGGGCACGAGGTCCGTCCCGCCCGCCATCGGGAGGGCGTCCTCGCCGTGCTCGCCCAGGAGGTCGAGCGCCTGGTCGAGCGTCTCCGGGCGATGGAACCGGAAGGCGGGGAGTCTCAGCACCGGCTCACCTTCCCCCCCCGGACCCGCGTACACCCTCCGCGCCCGGGCGCTCCCCCTCGGAGGGGTGCGGGAGGGGGCGGGCCACCACGATCCCGTCCTGCCCCTCGATCGAGCGGATCCGCTCGGCGAGCGTGCGCTCGCTGATCTGCACGTCCTCGCCCACGAGGGGGGCGTGCATGAGGTGGAGCTCTCCGTCGATCCAGAGGGCCAGGCCCGTGTGGGCCACGTCGAGCCCGTCGATCGAGCTCGTGGCGGCGATGATGTCGCCGGTCTCGATGCGGTCGGCGACCTCCGCGATCCGGTCCTGGGGAATCCAGTAGCGCTCCATCGACGAGAGACGCCGCTCGATCTCGCCGATCCGCTCCCAGACCTCGGGGTCGGCGAGCTGCCGGTACGAATCCCGGTTCTCCGTCATGAAGTCGATGCGCTCGTCGGTGGGCACCCCGCCCACCTCACGGGTCCGTAGACGGACGAGGCCGCGAGCGTCGTTGTCCGAGAGCCATTCGGTGAAGTAGTGCAGCCGGCTCGGATATCCCTCGAGCTCGCCGCCCCGGTAGCGCACGTCCTCCAGGAAGCCCTCGTAGAGCTCCAACGCACGGTCCCGATCCTCGAGGATCGAAGGCTCGGCGCTCCGGACGAACCAGGTCAGCGCCATCATGTTCTCGATGAAGGTGACGCAGTCGAGCGCGCGCAGGTTCACCACGAGACGCTCCTCGCCCTCGGCCTCCAGCGTGAAGGGCACGTAGCGGGTGCCGACGAAGTGGCGGCCGAGCCGCGCAATCGCCTCCGGCACCTCCAGCTCGTGGACGCCGCGGCTCCACGCCCATCTCGTGGCCTCCTGCAGGATCCGCCAGTCGAGCTCCGTCCAGGACGGATGGCCGTCGATGGTGTCCATCGGGAGCGAGTCGAGCACGGCCTCCCGGCTCAGCTCCGAGGGGGTCAGGTACGCGACCGTGTCGGCGTCGACGGTCCCGTTCCCGTCGTCGTCTCCGTCGGAGGCGGCGCCCCCGCACCCGACCAGCAGGACGAGGAGGAGGAAGGGGGCGTCGAAGGCCGCGAGAGCCCTGGAACGGAGCGGGGCGAGAGCGTTTCTCATGCGGGCCCTAATCGGCAGGAACCGCGCCGCGGTCCGCCGTCCGACCGGGCTCCCCACCGGCGCCGTCGCCCCGGGCGGCCTGCCTCGAGCGCCACTCCTCGACGGCGACGTAGCGGGGCTTTCCGTTCAGCTCCTCCAGCTCCCTTTCGCGCAGCGCCCGCCACACCCGGGGCGGAGAGAAGGGCAGCGCGTTCATCCGGATGCCGACGGCGTCGTGGATCGCGTTCGCGATCGCCGGAATCGACGGGTGGAGCGGCCCCTCTCCGGCTTCCTTCGCCCCGTAGGGGCCCTCCGGGTCGATCGACTCGACGATGAGGGACTCGAGCTCCGGCGTGTCGAGGCTGGTGGGGATCCGGTAGTCGAGCAGCGAGGGGCCGTCGTGCAGGCCGGCCCGGCCGTGGTCCGCGTCCTTGAAGAGGTGCTCCTCCATCAGCGCCTCGGCGAATCCCATGTAGGCCGAGCCCTCCATCTGTCCCTCCACCAGGAGCGGGTTCAGGGCGCGGCCGCAGTCGTGCGCGATCCAGATCTTCTCGACCTCGACGAAGCCGGTCTCCGGGTCCACCTCCACTTCCGCCACGTGAGCGGTGAAGGAGTACGCCGGCGATGCGCCGATGGTGCCGCCCCGATACTCGCCGTGGACGTCCTTCGGCGTGTTGTACCAGCCGGTGGCGCCGAGCGTCCCGTGCTCCGCCTCCGCCAGGTTGAACGCCTCGGCGATCGGCATCTTCCGGTCGGTGTCGGGTGCGTAGAGCGCCCACCCTCCGGCCAGCAGCACCTGCTTCGGCCGGCACTCCCACTCGGCGGCGACGGCCTCCCGCACCAGCTTCTTCAGCTTCCGCGCCGCGTCGAGGCAGGCGTTTCCGAGCATGAAGGTGACCCGGGACGAGTAGGCACCGAGGTCGACGGGGGTGAAGTCGGTGTCGCCGGCGAGCACGCGCACGTACTCGAGCGGCACGCCCAGCTCCTCGGCCACGACGTACGCCACCATCGAGTCCGACCCCTGGCCGATCTCGCTGGCCCCGCTGAAGACCGCCACCCGCCCCGAGCGGTCCACCTGGAGCTGCACCGCGGACTGCGGCATGTCGTTCGGGTAGATCGGATAGTTCGTACCCGAGATGTAGCAGGAGCCGGCGACGCCGACGCCCCGTCCGTACGGAAGTTTTCCGAACTTCTCCTTCCATCCGCTGGCGCGCTCCACCGACTCCAGGCATTCGAGGAAGCCGTTCGAGGTCACCCGGAGCTCGTTCACCGTGCGGGTGTTCTCGCCCATGAAGTTCCGGCGGCGGAGCTCGATCGGATCCAACTCCAGCTTCTCGGCTACCCGGTCGAGCTGCACCTCGAAGGCGAAGCGGGGCTGCACCGAGCCGTGGCCCCGCTTCGGGCCGCAGGCGGGCTTGTTCGTGTACGCCCGCGTGGAGTGGAAGCGGTAGGCGGGCATCTCGTACGGGGCGGTCAGGAGCTGGCCCGAGTAGTACGTCGTCACCAGCCCGAAGGAGGCGTAGGCGCCGCCGTCCAGGATGATGTTCGCGTCGATCGAGGTCAGCCTCCCCTCCTTCGTCGCCCCGGTTCGATAGCGCATCAGGTACGGGTGGCGCCCCCGGTGCGAGTAGAAGACCTCCTCACGGGTGTAGAGGATCTTCACCGGCCTCCCGGTGAGAATCGAGAGCTTCGCCACGCAGAACTCGAGGTCGAAGGGCTCCGATTTCCCGCCGAAGGCGCCTCCGACCGGAGGCTGGATCACCCGCACCCGTCCGGCGTCGAGATCGAGGACCCGCGCCAGCTCCCGGTGCAGGTAGTGCGGCACCTGCGTGGACGACCAGACGGTGAGCTTGCCGCTCCCGTCCATGTGGCCGATGGCGCAGTGGGGCTCGATGGGTGTGTGCGTGGTGCCCTCGAAGTAGTACTCGCCCTCGACCACCACCTCCGACTCGTCCAGCAGCCGGTCCACCTCGCCGAACTCCAGCTTCACGATCTTCGTGATGTTGCCGGAGTGGCCCTCCTTGCGGGGCTCGTGGATGTAGGTGCCGTCCTCGTAGGCCCCCTCCGCGGCCAGCGCGTCCCGGGGGTCGAGGTAGACCGGCAGCTCACGGTACTCGACCTCGATCCGCTCGAGCGCCCGGTTCGCCGTGTCCTCGTCGACGGCGGCGACGGCGGCCACCCCGTCGCCCACGTAGCGGACGCGGTCGACGCACAGGGGGTACTCGTCCGGCGTCCAGGGGATGATCCCGTAGGCGACCGGCATGTCGCGGCCGGTGACCACCGCGTGGACGCCCTCGAGCGCCTCGGCGGCCGAGGTGTCGATGGACACGATCTCGGCATGGGGGTGCGGGCTCCGGAGGATCTTGCCGTGGAGCATGCCCGGGAGCGTCACGTCGTCGGTGTACTTCGCCCGCCCCGACGACTTGTCGAGCCCATCCACCTTGCGCAGGCGTGAGCCGATCACGTTCAGCTCGTCGGAAGACCCGTTCCGCCGCCCGTCGCCGCTCTCCGGACCGCTCACGACCCCTCCTCCTCGAGCACCCGCTCCTGCTCCTCGGGCGGGCGGGGGTCCTCGGCCGGCGACCACGCGCTCCCGGGCGCCCGCGCGCTCCCCGATTCCGCACCGCGCGCCCCCCGGCTCCCGGGCTCCGGCTTCGCACGCCGGCCACGCGGCAGGCCGCTCTCGCCGCCCCGGATCCGCTCGGCGGCGGACTCGACCGCGTCGTAGATCTTCGTGTAGCCGGTGCAGCGGCAGAGATTGCCCGAGAGCGCATCGCGGATCTCGTCCCGGTCCGGCGCCGGGTTCCGCTCGAGCAGCGCGGCCGCCGAGCAGAGGATCCCCGGAGTGCAGAAGCCGCACTGGGCCGCGCCGTTCAGGTCGAAGGCATCCTGCAGGGGATGGGGCGTCGTGCCCGAGGCGAGCCCCTCCACGGTGGTCACCTCGCGCTCGCCCACCTCCAGGACCGGAGTGATGCAGGCGAGGGTGGGCGTCCCGTCCAGGAGGACGGTGCACGCCCCGCAGTCGCCCTTGTCGCAACCCTGCTTCGAGCCGGTGAGGCCGAGCACGTAACGGAGGGTCTCGAGCAGGGTGTAATGGGAGGGTACCCCGACCTCGTGGAGGTCGCCGTTGACGTCGAGGCGCACGATGTCGGTGGCCGGCGGCACGTCTGCTCCCGGGGTGCTCGGCGGAGGCCCCCGGCCGGGATCGTCCCGGACGGACGGGCCGAGAATTCCTACCCCGACGAAGGTGGAATGGTCGGAGGGGGCCGGGCAAGCGTCCGGCAACCCTCCGGAGGATCGGCGAGGGAACACGCGCGAGCACCGGATCGGGCGTCGTGGCCCTGCCACCTTTTCGGGGCAGACGGGTACCGCCACACCGACCGAAGGCAGGAAGACCGAGCCAGGAGTAGCGAGATGCCGTACCCGGAAATGATGGTGGCCCCCATGCGTCAGGATCTGGTCCGACTCGGGTTCCGGGAGATGAAGACTCCCGCGGACGTGGACGAGGTGGTCGGAGAATCCTCGGGGCCGGTCCTGGTGGCGGTGAACTCGGTCTGCGGGTGCGCGGCCGGCGCGATGCGACCGGCCGTGGCGCTCTCGCTCCAGGAAGAGGTGACGCCCCCGCTCCTGACCACGGTGTTCGCCGGCCAGGACCTCGAGGCGACGGACCGGGTCCGGGAATTCTTCACCGGATATCCTCCGTCCTCTCCCGCCATCGCGCTCCTCCGCGACGGAGAGCTGGTCTACATGATGGAGCGGCACCAGATCGAGGGACGCACGGCCCCCCAGATCGCCGAGGACCTGAAGGCGGCGTACCGGGAGCACTGCTCGGAGGAGGAGGCGGCATGAGCGCCCGGGGAGGCCAGGAGCCTCCCCGCCGGTCCGATCGGGCCGAGCCGGCCCCGGACCGCGCGGACGAGCGGGCGCCGCGGACCGGAACCGGGGCGGGCGCGCCGGCCCGGAACGGCCGCAGCCGCACGGTGCTCTGGATCGCCGCCGGAATCCTGGCGGCCTTCCTCGCCGGCTTCGTCTGGCAGTACATGGAGGCCCGCGAGGCCCGGGATGCGCGCGACCTGGCCGAACGGGAGCTCGTGTACCAGCGCCTCGGAAACGTCCTGGGCTCGGCGGTGGTGCAGGCCGGCCAGGGAAACCACGAGCCGGCGCGTCAGCTCGCCAGCCGGTTCTACTCGGAGCTCGACGAGCACCTGAGAGCCGCTCCGGACGCTCCGGGCGCGGTCGAGCCGGGCACCCTGGAGCAGGTTCTCCGCGGCCGCGACGACATGATCACGGCGCTCTCGAGGGGGAATCCGGATTCCGAGGATCTGCTGGCCGGGACCTTCGTCCGCTTCCATCGGGCCGCCGGCTTCGTGGATCCGGGACCGGAGCTGCCGGGCGCCGCCGATCCGGAGCCGCCCGGGGGAGCGGGAGCGCCCGGCGAGGACGAGGACGGGGTACCGTAGTAAGGGAGCCGCGAGCCCGCCGGAGGGAGGATCGTCGATCCGGGCGCGCTCTACAGGATGGTCCGCCCGAGCGCGCTCTCCAGTAGCCCGACCGCCAGGCGGGCGGTCCGGTTCTCCAGGTCGAGCACCGGGTTCAGCTCCACCAGCTCGAGGGCGACGAGCCCCTGGGTCCGGGCCGCCTTCTCGCAGATCAGGTGGGCCTCCCGGTAGGTGATCCCCCCGGGGACCGGCGTGCCGACGCCGGGCGCGATCAGCGGATCCACCACGTCGAGATCGAGGGACAGGTGGAAGCCGGAGGTGCCCCGCGTGGCTCGCTCCAGAGCCTCCTCCATGCAGACCGCCACGCCGCGCTCGTCGAGCTCCGTCATGCTGAACGCTCGGACGCCGCTCGCTCGCACGCGCTCCCGCTCCGGCCCGTCCACGTCGCGGACGCCGAGGATGCTGACGTGGTCGGGATCGACCGCCGGCGTGCGGTTTCCGAGCCGCACGAGGTCCTCCGGCCCCTCCCCGATCAGGATCGACAGGGGCATGCCGTGGATGTTTCCGCTCGGCGTGGTCTCCGGCGTGTTCATGTCGGAGTGGGCGTCGACCCAGATGAGCCCGACCGGATCGTCCGAGGCCTCGTGGTGGTGGTTGGCCGCTGCGGCGACGGTCGCGATCGAGAGCGAGTGGTCCCCGCCGAGCACGAGCGGCAGATGTCCCTCCTCCATCGCCTCCCGGACCAGCGCGTACGTTCGGCGGGTGACGTCGACGATCTCCGGCAGGAAGCGCGCCTTCGTCTCTCCGAGCTCGGTGATCTCCGGCTCCTGTGCGTGCACGGTCCCGAACTCGCGGACCGTATAGCCCAGCTTCTCCAGTCTGGAGCCCAGACCCGCGATCCGCAGGGCCGAAGGACCCATGTCCACGCCCCTGCGCCCGGCGCCGAGGTCCACGGAAACCGAGATCAGCCCGATGTCGCGGATCGGGTGGAGTGCCATCTAGCGCCCTCCTTCCGCGATGCGGCGGGCCTCCTCCTTCCGCCCCAGCTTCTTGCGGCGGCGGGCCTCTCCTGCCGACTCGCCGGGGCGGCGCACGTGGACCGAGACACCCCCGAGACAGGCGAGCCCCCGGATCCGGAGGGTGGGCGGGTCCGGCCCCTCGGGCGGCGCCTCGACGGAGAGGTCGTCCTCGTGATCGAACCCGCCGAGGAGCGCCAGGCCGCGACACTCGATCCGCGTGCCCGGTGCGACGACGATGTCCACCCCGCCCATCAGGGCCGCGACGTTCACGTCCGTCACCCCCGCTCCGAACCGGGCTTCGCGGAGGTCCAGCTCGACGCCTCCCATGAGGCCGAGGACCCAGGAGGCACGGGGGGCGGTCCGCGGCCCTCCCCGATGCGCACCGCCGCAGACGGCGCAGACGATGTCACGCCGGGGCACCGGCTCCTCCGCAACCGGCGCGGCGCCGTGCGGAGCCGGGTCCCGCGCCCGCGTGGCGAGATCGGCCACGAGAGCCCGCAGGGTGGCGGGGTCGGGGTCCCGGTGCGCCCGATCGACCCGGCGCTCGAACTCCTCCACCCCGAGCTCGTCCATGGCGAAGCTCTCGCAGAGGACGTCGATGGTCCGACGGAGCTCGTCGGACGGATTCTGCCGCGGAGGAGCGCCATCCCCGGCGGTCAGGTCGTCCGGGGCAGGCGGAGCGGGAGAAGGGTGGCGGAGCATGGCGGGCCGGACTCGGTGGACGTGGGTGCGAGCCGCGGGAACGAAATGACCACGTCCGGCGGCCGAGCGCCAGGGGTCGCCCCCGCCGGCGGTTGGAGAACCCGGCCTCCCGGACCTATCTTGAACGTGTCGGACCCTCTCCTGTAAGCAGACGGTGGATCGGGCGTATCCGGATCCGGGAGAGGAGATCTCATCCACCACTCCGGAGGACTTCAATGCGGTACATCCTTCCCCTCGCCCTTCTCGTCCTGGTGGGCACCCTCGGTGCCTGCGTCAGCGGTGCCGGATCGGGAAGCGGCGGCGACCGGAACGTGATCACCCAGGAACAGCTCGCCGAGCACTCCGACATGACCGCGATGGAGGTGATCCGACGGCTCCGGCCCCAGTGGCTGCGGGTCCGCGGCGGCCAGAGCGGGATGAGGGGCGGGGTCTCGGGCACGGATGCCTCCGGGCTTCCGGACGTGAACGGCGACGGTCGTGGCACGCCGGCCGTGATCGAGGACGGACGGCGGGTCAGCAGCGATCTCGGCTATCTCGAGCGGATCTCCGCCTCGCAGATCCAGGAGCTCCGCTTCCTCGACTCCGCCACCGCCTCCCGTCGACACGGCACGGGGTACACGTGGGGCGCGATCGAGATCATCACGAGGCGGAACTGATCCCCACGCCCATGTACTCCGCAGGCCTGTTCCTCCTCGCGGTCCCGCTCGTCGCGGGGTGCGCGTCTCTCGGCGGGAGCACCGAGCCGGAGGGCGGGGATCCGTATCACGGGACGGATCTGCGGCGCGAGATGGAGGCGCGAGAGAGCTCGTCGCACCGGATCCTGCTCCGGTCGCATCTCGACGACTTCCCTGAGTTCACGCTCCGCGAGGCGATCCTCCGCTTCCGCCCTGGCTGGCTCCGACCCCGCCCGTCGCTCGAGGGAAGCGGGAATCCGATGTACGTCCATCCGAAGGTCTGGCTGGACAACACCTACCACGAAGACACCGGCGTCCTGGACCGGACGCGGGTCTGGCAGATCGAACTCATCCGGTACCTGAATCCGCAGGAGGCGACGAACCGGTACGGGGGGGGATATCCGGCCGGCGCCATCGTGGTGGTAACGCGCTCCCACTGACCGGAGGGGGACGGGGGCGAGCCGCCCGGATCGTCAGGAGGAGTGGTCGTGCACGATCCGCCACCCCTCCGCTTCGCGCTCCAGCACGAGCGTGAACCATCCGGTGGTGGTCGTCCGCTCCTCCTCCGGACGATGGAGCACGTAGCGGCCGGTCGCCAGCGCGTGATCCGGGCCGAGCGGCCGGACCTCGAGGTCCTCGAAGCGGAGGGAGTCGCGCTCCGCGCCCGGAGCCCAGTAGGAGCCCCGGTACCGCTCCCGGACCTCGTCGATGCCCCGGATGCGGCCGCTTCCACCGAGGAAGGTCATCCCCGGTCGAGTGGAATAGTCCTCCAGGAACCCTTCGAGGTCGCCCGCATTCCACGCGCCCGCCGAGGCGGTGAGCATGGATTCGATCTCCTCTTCCAGCGCGCGGGCGTCCGGTCGCGGGGCGGTGGCCTCTTCCGCGGAATCACCGGCCTCGCCGCTCCGCTCTTCGGTTCCGTCACACCCGTGCAGCGGGAGGAGGAGCAGGGCGCCCGCGAGCAGGAGGACGCGACGCGGCCCGCCGTACTTCTTCAACGGCCTTCTACTCGAAGTGGGCCCGGTTCTTCTCTATGTAGTCGGTCCACTCGGGGGGCACGTCCGTGTCCGGGAAGATGGCCTGCACCGGACATTCGGGCTCGCACGCTCCGCAGTCGATGCATTCGTCGGGATGGATGTAGAACTGGTCCTCACCCTCGTAGATGCAGTCCACCGGGCAGACTTCGACGCAGCTCGCGTCCTTCGTCCCGATGCAGGGCTCGGTGATGATGTATGTCATGGGGGTCTCCCGCCGTTCCTCGTCCGATCACCCCCGGTGGTGCGTCCGGGGCTGGGACGTCCGGAGGGAAGAGCCTGATAGTCGCTGGTTATCATGAGCCGGCGCCGGGGAGGCCGCAACCCCGATCGCCCCGGCGACCCCGGACACCTGCAGGAGGCATTCCTCCGGGGCGCTCACTCGCTCCCCAGGTGCCGCTCGAAGTGGCGCCGCGACTCCTCCGTCGCCTCCTCGAGCTCGGGCGACGGTCCCTCGAACGGGTGTCCGACCTCGAAGGTGTGGCCGGCCCCGTCGACCAGGTGGAGGCGGGCCGCCGGGTGGGCCCGGGCGAGCGAGCGCGCCTCTTCCTCGTCCACGGATCGGTCCTCACGGCCGTGGACGATGAGCCAGGGAACGCCCACCCGACCGGCGGCCGTCTCCACGTCGAGGGATTCGCGGTTCTGCTCGAGGTCTTCGAGGAGCCCGACGTCCAGGGGCATCTGCTGGCCGGTCCGGGAGTTGAGCACGTAGGTGCGCACCGCCTCGCGCCACTCCGCCTTCCGCTCCTCGTCCCACCGGTCGAAGGTCGAGACCGAGGACCAGGTGACGAGGGCGTCGAGATCGGGATCGGACGCCGCGTGGAGCACCGCGGTTCCGCCCCCGCGGCTGTGGCCGAGGATGCCCACCCGCTCGGGGGGCCGGCGGGTGAGCGCACCCTCCCGGAGGCGGCGGACGATCCAGGCCAGATCGTCCCGCTCGCGGCTGTAGGTGTTCCGGGCGAACGCCTCCAGCTCGGTGAAGCGCTCCGGGTCCGATCCGATCCCGCTCCCGGAGAAGTTGAACGAGACCACCGCGTGCCCCGCCTCCGCCAGCCGGCCGCACAGCCAGGGGAAGAATCCCCAGTCCTTGAACCCCTTGAACCCGTGCACGACCACCACCGCGCTCCGGGGGGGAGGGCCGTCCGGCATCCGGACGTCGCCGTGGAGCGGTGCCCCGTGCTCGGGCCGCTCGACGAATCGCTCGTGGATCATCGTCCGCCCTCCCAGGGAACGTCGGGGAGCCCGGCCCGCCGGTTCTCGAGTCGGGCGAGGACGAAGAGGAGGTCCGAAAGCCGATTCAGGTAGGCGAGGATCCCGTCGTCGACCTCCTCCTCCCGCGCGAGGCGTACGACCGCGCGCTCGGCGCGCCGGCACACGGTGCGGCAGACGTGGAGGTGGGCCGCCGCGCGGCTGCCGCCGGGAAGCACGAACGCCCGGAGCGGCTCGAGATCGGCGTCCGCCCCGTCCATCCACTCCTCCATCTGCCCGATGCGGCTCTCCGGCACGTCCGGAAGGGAGGGCCGCCGGCGCCCCTCCCGTTCCGGGGGGGCGGAGAGCCGGGATCCGATGGCGAACAGGTCGTGCTGGATCGCGCGGAGGCGCTCGGCCGGGCCCTTCCCGTCGAGAACCGCCACGGCGAGACCGAGGAAGGCGTTCAGCTCGTCGACCGCGCCGTACGCCTCCACCCGCAGAGACGACTTCGGGCTCCGCCCGCCGCCGAAGAGGCCGGTCTCTCCCCGGTCGCCGGTCCGTGTGTAGATCTTCATCGTCCCACCTCCTCGCGGTCGTCCCGATCGGTCTGCACCCCGCCCGCTTCGCCGCTCCCTCGGAGGACGTCGGAGCCGGCTCCTTCCAGGAGCCATCCCCGGATGGCGCCCTTGAGGTCGTCGAAGCGGTCGTGAAAGTAGTGGTCCGCCCCTGCGATCCGGACCACCCGGACGTGCTCTCCCGAGCCGGAGAGCGCCTCCTCCACCCGGTTGGCGGGTCCGAACTCGTCCCGCTCGCCCTGCACCACCAGCAGCGGCTTCCGGACGGTGGCGAGCCAGTCGAGGTCGTAGAGGTCGACGGGCACGCCGAGACCGATCATCCCCTTCACCCGATCGTCCTCCGCCCCGACGCGGAGCCCCACCATGGAGCCGAAGGAGAAGCCGGCGACCAGGAGCGGCAGATCGGGCTCTCGCTCCTCCAGCCAGTCCAGAGCGGCCCGTACGTCCTCCCGCTCGCCCTCGCCCCCCGCGTGCTCACCCGTACTCGTCCCCACGCCCCTGAAGTTGAACCGGAGGGCGAGCACATCCACCTCGCTCAACGCCTGGGCCGTCCGGAAGACGGCCTTGGTGTGCATCGTCCCGCCGTGGAGGGGGTGCGGGTGGCAGACGACCGCGGCTCCGCGAGGCGGGCCGTCCGGCTCGCGCAGCGCGGCTTCGAGCGAACCATGGGGTGCCGGAATCCGCAACGGGGGCTCCTCGGGGGCTGGAAGTCCGCAACCGGGCACGGAGCGGGTGGTCGTCGGGCGGGTGCGGCCGCTATCTTCGGCCTACCCCCGAAGCCGATCGATTGATCAGGAGGTCACCTGTGATGGACGGCGATGCCGAAGAGCAGGAACGTGCCCGCGAGGAGGTGGCGAGGCTCTACTGGTCGTCGTCGATGAGCGTGAACTCGATCGCCGACGAGCTCGGGATCTCGAAGGGTACGCTCTACGACTGGGTGGATCCGCTTCCGGCGGGTCTCCCGTGCCCGACCTGCCACGGCGAGCTCGCCTTTCCCAACCGGACCGCCCGCGAGCGCGGCTTCCTGGAGTGTCCGGAGTGCGGCCTGGAGGAGGAGGTGACCGTGGTGAGGGAGAGCATGCACGAGCGGACGGCTCGCACGGCCGGGAGGCCTCCGCCGACCGGAGACGGGGAAGGCTCCGAAGCGACGGGAGGGCGCTACGTCCTCGCCATCGCACTCCTCGGCGCCGCCGCCGGCGTCGTGGTCGCCTCGTGGCTCCGGCGCCGGTGACCGCCGCCCCGGACCCACCATGACGGCAGGCCCGAGCGGGCCCGAAGGGCCGAGCGCCCGAAGCGACCCGGGTGAGCCGAGCGGGGGGAAGGGGCCGAGCGCCCGGGATCGCGGGAGACGGGACCCCCGCACCATCGTCACGCCCGAGGCGTTCACCATCGCACCCGAGCTGCTCGGGCTCCCGCTCGCCTCCCCGTCGCGGAGGCTGGTGGCGATGCTCGTCGACCTCGTGGTGATCGGGACGATCTATCTCGTCACCCGGAGTGCCTTCTTCATCCTCTTCCTGCTGGTGGCGGCGCTCCTCCTCCGAGCGTCGTACCGCGGCATCCGCGAGTCCGATTTCATGGGAAGGGCCTTCCGGTTCTCCGTGGGGTGCCTCGGCGCGGTGATCCTGATCGTCACGATCCTGGTGGTCGCCTTCTTCCGGCTCCCGCCGCCCCCCGCCGGTCCCGGCGAGGAGGTCACGGCGGAGTCGGTCCGGGAGCCGGGCCTCCGGGAGCTGCTCCGCGGAAGCCGCGCGGCCCTCCTGTTCCGGCGCGCCCCGACCGAGGAGGCGGCGATCCGGGCGGGCGCCGCCGTGGTGCGCGAGGCACGCCGGTTCGGGGTCGGAGCGGGCGAGGCGGAGGAGATCCTGCGGGAGACGATGTCGCCCGCCGCACCCTGGCGTGAAGACGCGGACCGGGTGATCGCCGAGGCGCTGGCGGCGGGCGGGCTCGGCGAGCCGGCCGAGCCGGACACCACCGGACCGGCGTCCGAGCCCGCTGCCGGGGCGGCGCTGACGCTCGCCGAGGCGTGGAGCGTCTGGTCACGGTGGAGGGAGGAGGCGGGCACCGACGAGGCGCCCCCGCCGGAGGTGGAGGCGGCCCGCGCACGGCTCCTCGAGGAGGTCGCCTCGGACACCGCTGCGGCGCTCTCCGAGCTCCTCGACGAGGAGCGGGAGCGGCGCGCGCTGGCAGAGCGGCGGGGCCCGGGCGGGCTCTTCGGATGGATCCGGAACGTCGTCGAAGAGCTGGGCTTCGGGTTCGGCTGGGCGGCGCTCTACTTCACCCTCGTGACCCCCTGGACGGGAGGGCGGACCCTGGGCAAGAGGCTCCTCGGCATCCGGATCGTGCAGCTCGACGGATCGCCCATCAACTGGTGGGAGGCCTTCGAGCGCGCCGGAGGGTACGCCGCGGGCTTCGCGACCGGGCTCCTCGGGTTCGCTCAGGTGTACTGGGATCCCAACCGCCAGGCCATCCACGACAAGGTGGCCGGCACGGTGGTCGTCCGGGACGGGCTTCCCCCCGTGCCGGGTCCCTGGCGCAGGGGCGTGGAGGCGTACGCCGCCGCACGCCGACGGGACGCCCCGCCGCCGTCCGCCCCGACCCCCGATCCAGTCGATCCTCCCGGACCGAGCACGTCGTGACCACCCTCAGCGAGCTGGAAGCCACCCCCGATCCGGCGGACGCGAAGCGCTCCGTCGACGAGCGCTTCGAGAATCGCCTTCAGATCCGCCTCCCCGTCCGTCACAATCCGCGGCTCGAGCGGATCCTCGAGATGGTGAACGCCGACGACGACCTCTACGGGCTCTGGCTCGCGTCGAACGTGACCGCCATCGAGCGGCTCGGGATGACCGACCACGGGCCGGTGCACGTGAAGATCGTCACCAACATCGCGGTCAAGATGCTCCGCCTCCTCATGGGCGCGGGGGTGGAGCCGGCGGTGGTGGAGAACTACCGGATGGAGCCGGAGGACGCCGAGGTGGTGGTCGCCCTCGGGGCTCTCCTGCACGACATCGGCATGTCGATCCAGCGCACGGACCACGAGGACTTCTCGCTCTTCATCGCGCAGGACAAGCTCCGGGAGATCCTGCCCCGGGTCTACGACGCACGCACCGCCACCATCCTGCGCTCCGAGATCCTGCACGCCATCATCGCCCACCGCTCGGGGGGAGCCCCTCTGACGCTCGAGGCGGGCGTCGTCCGGATCGCCGACGCCCTCGACATGGCGCAGGGTCGCTCCCGGATCCCCTTCGAGGCGGGCTCCGTGAGCATCCACTCGGTCTCGGCGGCCGCGGTCGAAGCGGTGCACCTGGACGAGGGCACGGAGCGGCCGGTGCGGGTCGTGATCGAGCTCTCGAACTCGGCGGGCGTGTTCCAGGTGGACCAGCTCTTCCGGGGCAAGCTGCGGGGCAGCGGCCTGGAGCCCTACCTCGAGGTGGAGGCGATCCTCGCGGGCGAGACCGAGAAGCGGATCTTCAAGGAGTTCAGCATCTGACATGATACGGATCCTTCCCCTCCTGGCCGCGCTCGCTCTCGTGCCCGCGGCGGGTGCGCAGCAGAACGTGAACCTCGAGGGGGTCGGCCACGACTTCGGCTCCAGCACCGCCTCTCTCCGCGTCGTCGAGCTGATGGACTTCGGATGCTACTACTGCCGCACCTTCCACTTCGAGACCTTCCCCTCGCTGCGCGCCGAGTACGTGGAGACGGGGGAGGTCTTCTGGAAGGTGATCCCGTTCGTCCTCGGAAGCTTCCCGAACTCGCCCGCCGCGGCGGTGGCCGCGGAGTGCGCGGCCCGCCAGGAGGCGTTCGAGGTGATGAGCACGCGGCTCTTCGAGCGGCAGAGGGAGTGGACCCGCTCGGGTGACGCTCCGGCCCTCATGCGGGAGTACGCCCGCGCCGAGGGGCTGGACGCCGGGGCCTTCGACACCTGCATGCGCGATCCGGAGGTGGCGGACGACATCCGGAGGAACACGGAGATCTCCAGGCAGCTCGGCGTCCGGGGAACGCCCACCTTCTTCGTCCTCGGCCACTACCGGGTACCGGGCGCCGTGCCGCTCGACTTCTTCCGGGACCTGCTCGACCGGGCGCTGGACGAGGGCCGGTGATCCGCACCGCAGCCGCGCTGGCCACCCTCCTCCTCGCCGGGTGCGCCGGCTGGAACGCGGACGGCCCGGGATGTCGGCCGCTCGGCCCCGCCCGCGCCCTCCCGGACGAGATCGACGAGTCGAGCGGGATCGCGGTGAGCCGCGAGCACCCCGGCGTGCTCTGGACCCACAACGACTCCAAGGGGGATCCCGTCCTCTACGCCGTCGACACGACGGGCCGTCTCGTGGGACGGGTCGAGGTGCAGGACGCGACCAACCGGGACTGGGAGGATCTCGCGCTGGGAGAGTGTCCGGAAGGCGGGAGCTGCCTCTACATCGCCGACACCGGCGACAACGACGAGGAGCGGGACGACGTGGCCGTGCTGCGGGTGCCGGAGCCCGGTCCGACGGACGCCTCGACGGCGGAGGCGGAGAGGTTCGGCTTCCACTTTCCCGACGGGCCGCGGGACGTCGAGGCGATGTTCGTCCTCCCCGGAGAGCGGCTCCATCTGGTGACGAAGGGCCGGAATCACCCGGTCACCGTGTACCGGTACCCGGGCTCGCTCCGCGCCGACCGCACCCCCGTGCTCGAGGAGGTCCAGCGGCTGTCCGACGCGCCGCGCGCGCTGCCCCGGATGGTGACCGGCGCCGGAGCCGACCCGGACGGCGGGATCGTGGCGGTCCGGACCTACGAGTCGGTCGTGTTCCACCGCTTCGTGGACGGGCGCCTGGTGCCTCTCGAGGTGGGGCACCTCTCGCTCCGCACGCTCGACGAGGCGCAGGGCGAAGCGGTCGCGGTGACTTCGGAGGGCGAGGTCGTGCTGACCAGCGAGTCCGGCCCGGTGGGGCTCGATCGACGGGGCTCGCTGGTCCGGCTGCGGTGCCTCGGGCTCTGAGACGCGGTGCCGGGCCGGCTGGCGCCGACGTGGACGGGCGCCGAATCTTCCCGTTCGCCCACCCACCACCGGATATCCACATGTCCTGTCGCACCTCCCTTCCGTGGGCCCTCCGCCCCCGCCCCTCCCGGCTCGTCCACGCGGCCGGTCCGCTTCTCCTGGCCGCCTGGCTCTTCGCAGCGCCGGTAGTCGGCGCGCAGGACGGCCTCCCCTCCATCGAGGAGCACACGGAGGGGATGGAGCGGATGGAGGGCTTCCTGCCCCTCTACTGGGACGCCGACGACGGAAGCCTCCACATGGAGATCTCCCGCTTCGAGGAGGAGCTCCTCCACTACGTCTCGCTCCCGGCCGGGCTCGGTCAGAACGACCTCGGTCTCAACCGCGGCGATCTCGGGCCCCGGCACGTGGTCCTCTTCCGGAAGGTGGGTCCGCGGGTGCTCCTGGTGGAGCCGAACCCCCGCTTCCGCGCGTCGAGCGGCGATGCGGCGGAGCGGCGGTCGGTCGAGGACGGCTTCCCGGTCTCCGTCCTCTGGGGATGGCCGGTGGAGGCGGAGTCCGGCGACCGGGTCCTGGTCGACCTGACCGATTTCGCGCTCCGGGACGCGCACGGCGTGGTCGACCGGCTGCGGCGGACCGAGCAGGGGAGCTGGTCGCTCGAATCGAGTCGCAGCGTCTTCCACCTTCCGCGCACGAACAGCTTCCCGCGGAACACCGAGATCGAGGCAGTGCTCACCCTCACCTCGCCGGAGCCGGGAGCGCTCGTCCGGAGCGTGACCCCGACCGCCGGCGCGCTCACGGTCCGCCAGCACCTCTCCTTCGTCGAGCTCCCGCCGGCGGACGAGTTCGAGACGAGGCCCGCGGATCCGCGGGCCGGATTCTTCGCGACCGAGTACCTCGATTTCGCCGCTCCGATCGACCGGCCGCTCCGCCAGCGGCTCATCGCGCGTCACCGGCTGCAGAAGCGTGACCCGGGCTCACCGGTGAGCGAGCCGGTGGAGCCGATCGTCTACCATCTCGATCCGGGAACGCCCGAGCCGGTCCGCTCGGCGCTCCTCGAAGGGGCGTCGTGGTGGAACGATGCCTTCGAGGCGGCGGGCTACCGCGACGCCTTCCGTGTGGAGATGCTGCCCGACGACGCCGACCCGATGGACGTCCGCTACAACGTGATCCAGTGGGTCCACCGCTCCACCCGCGGCTGGAGCTACGGCTCCTCGGTGATGGATCCGCGCACCGGGGAGATCCTCAAGGGCCACGTCACCCTGGGCTCGCTCCGGGTCCGCCAGGACCACCTCCTCTTCGAGGGTCTCCTCTCGCCCTGGGAGGCCGGCGTGGACGAATCCCCGGAGGCGAGGGAGGCGGCGCTCGCCCGGATCCGCCAGCTCTCGGCGCACGAGGTCGGCCACACCCTGGGGCTGGCGCACAACTACGTGGCGAGCGCGCAGGGGCCGGACGGGCGCGCCTCGGTGATGGACTACCCCCACCCGCTGGTCCGGCTGACGGAGGACGGGCGCATCGACCTCTCCGCGGCCTACGACGCCGGGATCGGCGAGTGGGACCGGGTGGCGATCCGCTACGGCTACCGCGACTTTCCCGACGACTGGACGGCGGAGCGCCGGGAGGCGGCCCTCGACTCGATCCTCGCGGACGCCCGGGACCGGGGATTCACCTTCCTCTCGGACGCGGACGCCCGCCCGGCGGGGAGCGCGCACCCGCAGGCGCACCTCTGGGACAACGGTCCGGACGCCACGGCCGAGCTCCGCCGGATGATGCGGGTCCGCCGCACGGCCCTCGAGCGCTTCGGTGAGGAAGCCGTGCGCCCCGGCAGGCCGCTCGCCACGCTCGAGGAGGTCCTGGTCCCGCTCTACCTCCATCACCGGTACCAGCTGGAGGGGGCCGTGAAGGCGGTGGGCGGCCTCTACTACACCTACGCGCTCCGCGGAGACGCGCAGGAGCCGCTCCGCCGCGTACCCGCAGAGGAGCAGCGGCGCGCGCTCGACGCGGTGCTCGCCACGCTCGAGCCGGAGGTGCTCGCGCTGCCTCCGGAGGTGCTCCGCCTGATCCCCCCGAGGCCCTACGGGTTCGGGGCCGGGCCCGAGCTCTTCGACCGATGGACCGGCCCCGCCTTCGACGCCGTCGCCCCGGCGGCGGCTTCCGCCGAGCACGCCCTCTCGCTCCTGCTGCATCCCGAGCGTGCGGCCCGGCTCGTGCAGCAGGAGGCGCTCGATCCCGCGCTACCGGGGCTCGACGAGGTGCTCGCGAGGGTGGAGGAGTCCGTCTTCGACGACTCCGGGGCCACCGCGTACGAGGCGGAGGTCCGCCGGGTCGTGGAGCGAGCCGTCGTCGAGCGGATCATGGCCCTCGCGTCGGAAGCCGCGATGCCCCAGGTCCGTGCCGTCTCGGATCTGAGGCTCGAGAGGCTCGGCGAGCGCCTTGGGGAGCGGCTCGGCCCGGACGACGCCGATCGTGCCCACTACTCGCTGCTCGCCACCGAGATCGAACGGTACCGGGCCCGGCCCTTCGAGGAGCGGAGGCCGCCCGAGGCGCCGGGGATGCCTCCCGGGAGTCCGATCGGCGATCCCGGCACGAACGGCGGCTGGATGACCTGCACCGCCTGGTAGGAGGGAGACGATGGTGGAGGAGCCGGAGGCCGGGGAACCCGGAAGCCGGGAAGGGGAGCGGGAGTGGAAGACGGGCCAGGAGGAGGAGCGCGGAGACGAGCGGCGGCCGGATCAGGAGGAGGGCGAGGAGGAGGCCGGGCCGCCCGTCGACGAGTACCTCCGCTCGATCTTCCAGCATTCGGTCGACGAGGGGGTCGCCCGTCTGAGCCGGGAGTGGCCCGACCTTCTCGCCACCGGCACGGTCGGCGGCATCGACGTGAGTCTCGGCATCCTGGCGCTGCTCGTGATCGAGCACGCCACCGGCTCCACGCTGCTGGGCGCGCTCGGATTCACCATCGGCTTCATCGCCCTGACCCTCGGCAAGAGCGAGCTCTTCACCGAGAACTTCCTCGTGCCGGTCGCGGCGCTTACGGCGGGCGAATCGTCGATCTCGCGGCTCTTCCGGCTGTGGGGAGGGACGGCGGTCATGAACCTCGTCGGGGGCTGGATCTTCGCAGCGCTCATCGTCGCCGGCGCCCCCCACCTGGCGCCGACCGCGGTCGAAGTCGGCACGGTCTACACCGAGCTCTCCTGGCTCGAGGCCTCGGCCCTCGGGGTGATCGCCGGCGTGGCGATCACCTTCATGACCTGGATGGAGCACGGCGCGCGCAGCGAGCTCGGTCGGATCGTCGCGGTGGCGTCGATCGCCTTCCTGCTGGCCGCGGTGCCCCTCAACCACGTGATCGTGGTCTCGCTCGAGATGTTCGTCGCCATCCAGACGGGGCAGGCTCCCTTCGGCTACGTCGAATGGGCCCGGGTGGCGGGAATCGCGACCGTGACGAACATGGTCGGAGGTCTCCTCCTGGTGACCGTCCTCCGGCTGGTCCAGGTGGGCCGCAGGAGCATCGAGGTCGAGCGGCTCCGGGCCAGGAGGCGCTCCCTCGAGGAGCGGGGGAACGACTAGAAGGCCGTCTAAGGCCTTCTAAGGCCGTCTCTCCGTCAGTCCCGGCCGTCCCGCCGGCGTGTGGCGGCGTCGCCGTCTCCGCGGTCCCGGAGGATGTCGATGATCAGCGCCACGCCCCCGGCCGCCGCCATCACGAAGAGGAAGATCGCGAATCCCGGATACCCGAAGAGGGTGAAGGGCGTCTCCACCCGCATGAGGAGGGAGGCGCCGACGATCAGGGCCGCCAGGACGATCCCCACCGTGATGCGGTTCGCGATCTTCTGCATGCCGCCGAGGATGCGGCGGTCGTCCGCGATCCGCACCCGCACCTCGAGGTCGTTGCCGGCCACCCGGTCGAGAACCCGGTCGATCCGTCGTGGGAATCCCTCCGCGAACTCCTTCGCGTCGAGGATGGTCCGGAAGCTGGAGGTGGGCTTGAGCGCACCGAGGGCGCGCTTCCGCAGGACGCCCCCCGCGTGCCGCCGGACCGCTTCCGCCGGCTGGAAGTCGGGATCGAGGAGCTCGGCCACGCGGTCGAGGTTCAGGAGCGCCTTGCCGATGATCGAGAGCTCCGGCGGAACGCGGAGCCCGCTCGTGCTCGCGACGTGGTAGATGTCGAGCACCACCCGCCCCACCGGCACCTCCTCCAGCTCGGAGCGGTAGTGGCGGGTCACGAGCCGCCCGACCTCGCGACGGAAGTGCGCGCGATCGAAGTCCGGCTCCGGATCGGCGGCCCTCTCGGCGATGTCGGCGACCTCGTCGCCCCGCCCGTCGGCGACCGCGAGGAGAAGGCGGAGGAGGATCTCCTGGAGATCCGGTGCCAGGTGCACCACCATGCCGAGATCGAGGAGCGCGAGACACCCGGTCTCGGTCAGGAAGACGTTGCCCGGGTGCGGATCCGCGTGGATCATCCCCAGGACGAGCGCCTGGTGGAGATACGCCTCGAAGAGCTCGTCGAGGAGCTCCTTCCCGTCCATCTCGATCCGGGTGAGGGCGTGGAGGGAGCCGATGTTGCGCCCCTCGACGAAATCCATCGTGAGCACGCGCGAGGTGGTGTAGTCGGCGACCGGCCTCGGCACGACGATCCGCTCGAAGGGCTCCAGCGCGTCGGCCAGCGTCTCGAGGTTCCGAGCCTCCAGCGTGTAGTCGAGCTCCTCGCGGATGACCTCCTCGAACTCCGCCAGGAGGTCGCCGAAGCGGTACCGGCGCCCCGCTCGGGTGTGGCGGTCCGTGAACCGGGCGATCTCCTCCAGCGCCTCGAGGTCGGCCTCGACCGTATCCCGGATGTCCGGCCGCTGGACCTTCACCGCCACCGGGCGTCCGTCACGGAGCCTGGCGGCGTGGACCTGCCCGAGGGAGGCGGCGGCGAGCGGGTGCTCCTCGAACCCGGAGAAGGCGTTCGTGATGCGGGTGCCGAGCTCCTCTTCGACGACCTCGACGATCCGCTCTGCCGCGACCGGCTCGCATCGATCCTGGAGGCGTGCGAGCGCCTCCGCGTACTCCGGCCGGAGGAGCTCGCCCCGGGTCGAGAGGAGCTGCCCGAGCTTGATGAAGGTCGGGCCGAGGGCCTCCAGCTCGATCGCCAGGTCCTCGGCCCGACCGACGCCCTCCGGGCCGGGAGCCTCGCCACCGAGGGCCTCCTCGAGCCCGACCCGGCGCACGAGCGCCAGGTCGCCGTGCTTGAGAAGCAGCTTGCCGATATCCCTGTATCGACGCAGGTGCCGCGGTGCCAGGGAGATCCCCATCGATTCCTCTTTCCGAAACGGCGGAAACACCCGGGTGGGATCCTCGCGAATGGAGATCCCGCGCGGGCTCTCCGCTCCGGCGGGTGCAAGATGCGATCCCCGTGCCGCCGGGCATCGCCCGGGACGACCGAGGGCGACCGGACCGGACCCCCCGGGAACGACCCACGGGGAACTCCCGTCCCTGGAAGGTGAAGAACCACAGTGGTGACGTGTAAGCGTTCTCCACCCTTTCCGTACGAATGGACGAAGGCTTCCGAGCGGGTATCGGCATCCGAACCGAGAAACGAAGATGGGCGTGAGACAGAGTGGCGGGACACCGAGGGGCGGGGGGCTGCGCCTGCTCGCCCTCCTCCTCGGGACCGGCCTTCTCGTCCCGCTCGCGGTCTCGGCGCAGGAGAGGGAGGCGCCGGCGGTGCGTGGCCCCGTCCAGATCATCGGCCAGGTGGTCGAGGTCGGGAGCGGGGCTGCCGTATCCGGCGCCACCGTGACGCCGCGGGACCGGCGCGAGACCGTCGTCACCGACGAGGAGGGGCGGTTCTTCCTCGGCGAGGTCCGCCCCGGCGAGCGCCTGCAGGTGTCGATGCTCGGCTACGAGCCCGGGGAGGCCGCCGTGCCGAGCGGCGGTGGGCCGCTCACGATCGAGCTCGAGCCCGACCCGGTTCTCCTGGAGGGTCTCCGGATCCTCGCCGACCGCTTCGAGGAGCGGCGGCGGTCGGTCGGGCACACGGTCCGCGTCTTCGACCGGATCGCGCTGCTCCAGACCGAGTACCACAACGTCCTCGATCTCATCGAGAGACGGACCCGCCTCTCTCCGGCTCCCTGCCCCGGCATGACCTCGGTCAGTGAGTGCACCCGCCAGCGGGGCGGCTTCCGTCCGGTCGTCGTCTATGTCGACGAGTCCGAGGCGGACCTCCAGCACCTCCGGGGGTATTCGCCGGACGACATGTATCTCGTCGAAGTCTACCGGTCGGGCAGTCACATCCGTGCCTACACGAACTGGTGGGTGGAGAGGATCGGCAAGCGGGGGCAGGACCTGGCGCCGTTCCAGCTCCCCCGTATCCGGATGGAGCATCAGAACTCCCTCTTCCCCCCCCGCTGAGCCGGGCCCGTCGCCCGCCGATCGGCCGGAGCGGCCCGCCGCCCGGGTTGCCGCGATCGGTGCCGCGAGCCGCACCCCGACGAGCCCGCGCGCGCGGCTCCTCCTCTCCGCAGCCCTGCTCTTCGGCGCCTCCGCGTGCGTTCCGGCGCTCCCTGCCGCGTCGGGGTCGGAGCCACCCGGATCCGCCTGTCCGGCCACCCCGGAGCAGCGCGTGGTGGACGAGATGAACCGCCTCCGTGCCGAAGAGGGGCTCCCTCCCTACCGGATCGATCTCCGACTCGTCCGGGCCGCCGGGGGGCATGCGCGCGACATGGCCGCGGGTGACTTCCTGGACCACACCGGAAGTGACGGGAGCCGTCCGGCGGAGAGGGTCCTTCACGAGGGCTATCCGTGGACGGCCGTAGCCGAGAACGTGGCGGCGGGACGTCCCTCGCCCCTCGAGACGGTCCGGTCCTGGATGACCAGCGTGGGCCATCGCCGGAACGTGCTCTGGGAAGAAGCCGAGGCGGTCGGCGTGGGACGGGCCGAGCGCGCCGGAACCACCTACTCCGTCTACTGGGTGGTGAACTTCGGCCGCTCGGCGGATCCGGGCACGCCTCCGTCGGACGGCTGCCACCCCTGAGGCGGGGGGCCGCGGTCGTCTACCGCCGGCCGGCCTTCTAGCCCCACACGTCGAAGAAGTCGACCTCCGACCCGGGGTCCCCACCGCTCCGTCCGATCCCCAGATATCCCAGATAGGCCGACGTGAGCCCCTCGGCGAGCTCCCGATCGGGGGGGGTCCGCTCGACCGGGGAGCCCGGGAGGTACAGGAGCCGGAGCGTTCCGATGATCATCCAGTACCCGAGCTCCAGCGCCCGATCGCGGTCGGAGGCTCCCCCTCCGACTCCCTCGCGCAGCAGAAGGGGCCGGAGATCCGCGAGCACCCGGCGGTGAAAGGACGCGGCGCGCCCGCTCCCGTCCTCGCTTCCGTGCGAGCGGCCGCCGAACGCGGCCCGTCGCGCGGCGTCCCGCCCGGCGGTCCGGACGAGGAGTGAGACCACCCCCCGGACCACGTCCTCCACCGGCAGCTCCTCCCAGCCCGACGAGGCGAGCGCCTCGTCCCACCGCTCTTCGGCCTCGGCCCACACCCGCTCCTCGAGGTATCGGAGGAGCTCGTCCTTTCCGGCGAAGCGGGCGTAGAAGGACCCCACCGAGGAGCGGGCACGCTCCACCACCTCCTGCACCGTGAGTCCGTCCACGCCCCTCTCCTCGACGATGTCGAGGGCGGCGGCGGTGATACGCCCGAGCGTGCGCCGACTCCGATCCTGTGCGGGAGGCCGGTGGTGGACCGGCGTGGAAGGGGAGGATGCGTCCACCGGAACTCCGGGGGCGTGTATCAGAAGCAGAATTCTCCTTCTAGATACGGCTCCGGTGTTCGACGCGCAAGGTTCTTCGGTCCTGGCCGCGGGGAGCCGGGGCCCGCCCTCAGCCCTCCGGAACCTCCACCTCTCCCTCCATGTCGGGGCTCTCGCCCTCCGGCAGGTTCAGCTCGATCTCCGGTTCGTCGGTCGCTTGGCCGCGATCGCTCGCGAACCACCAGAATCCGCCGAGGATCAGAGCGATGACGAAGACGAGGAGGATGTAGATCCCCGCGTGCGTGCCGCCATCGGTGTGGTGATGATCGTGATGCTCGTGACGCTCCGCCATGAGCCCTCCGTAATGCCGGACCGGGGGCGCGGGCTCTTCCCGCACTCTCGTGTCGAGGCAGGAGGCAACAAGCGTGCCCACCGATGCGCGGCGAGGCGGAACCGCGAGCGGCGCCGCCCCCGGGGGCGTTCTAGAAGGCCGTTGAAGAAGTACAGCGGGCCGCGAGGACCTGCGGCGCGCCTCGCGGCGCGTCCTCGGTCGCCTCACGGATACCGGGTGGTGGTTCGCAGCCATCCGGGCCGCTCGGCATCATCGCGCCGCGACCATCGCTCGCGCGATGGTGCCCGCGGATGCAAGGCGGCGCTTCGAAGGCATAGCCGTGGCCGACCACCGGGCTCCGCGCCTTCTAGAGCTCCAGCGTCCGCCAGTCCGTATCCAGCACCCGCTCGTAGATGCGCGACTCGATGAACACCTCGACGAGGTCGGCGTCGAGCCCGCCCTCCTCCGCCTCCATGCGGAGGATCTCCAGCGCCCGCTCCACCGGCATCGCTTTCTTGTACGGCCGGTCCGAGGCGGTCAGCGCATCGAAGATGTCGGCGACGGTCATCATCCGGGTCTCGAGAGGGATCTCCTCGGCCGCGACACCGCGTGGATACCCCCGCCCGTCGAGCTTCTCGTGATGTCCGATGACGATGTCGGCGATGCGGCCGAGCTCGTCCGTCCAGGGGATCTCCCGGAGGAAGGAGTGGGAGTGCTCGACGTGCGACTCGATCTGCTTCCGCTCCGCCGGGTCGAGATTCCCGCGGGGGATCCGCAGGTAGTGGACCTCCTCCTCGGTCAGATAGGGACGTTCCTCGCCGTCCGGACCCGTGAACACCGCCTCCGCGATCTCGCCCAGGATCTCGCCCGCCTCCTCCGCGAGCACGCGAGGCTCGTTCGCCTCCAGCACCGCCTGGCGGTAGCGCTCGAGGCGTTCGATATCGCTCTCGCGCCGCTTCTCGATCTCCCGCAGGTGGTCCGCGTCGTAGTCGTCCCCGGTCTCCTCCAGGCGCTCGGCTCGCCGCCGGTGGTATTCGGCCTCGATGCTCGTCCGGATCAGGTCGAAGCGGGCCTGGACCCCCGCGGACATCGCCGGAGGCAGCTTCTTCTGCTTGACGAGAACCTCTTCGGGGACCCCGACCTTACCGACGTCGTGGAGGAGACCCGCGTATCGGAGCTGCTGCATCTCCTCCGGGGAGAAGGAGACGTCGGCGAACGGTGGATCGTCCGAGCGGCTCACCACCTCGGCGAGGTCGCAGGTGAGGGCGGTGACCCGCACGGAGTGTCCCGACGTGGCCGGATCGCGCTGATCGATCGCCGTCACGGCCGCGCGGATGAAGCCCTCGAAGAGGTCCTCGATGGCCCGGTAGAGCCGACCGTTCTCGATCGAGACGGCGGCCTGGCCGGCGAGCGAGCGCACCATCTCGATCTCGGGGCGGCGGTAGGGCAGAACGTACCGCTCCGCCGTCTCCTCACCCGTGATCCTCGCCTCAGGGTCGCTCTTCCGATTGATGAGCTGCAGCACCCCGACCACCCGCTCCTTCTGGTCCTTCATCGGGACCACCAGCATCGACTTGGCGCGGTAGCCGTGCTCCCGGTCGAAGGCGGTGTTGAACGAGTAGGAGCGGTCCTCGGGAATGCGGTAGGCGTCGTCCAGCACCAGCGGCTCGCCCGTGCTCGCCGCGTAGCCCGCGAGGCTCGAGCGGTCGATTGGCAGCGTGAAGTCCGGGGTCGGTAGATCGGGAAGCGTGTCGTTCTGCGCCAGTCGGAAGTGGAGGCGCTGGGCCCCGTCCTCTCCCTCGACCTTGAGGTAGAGCGAGCCCGCGTCGCTCTCGGTAAGGGCCCGGGCCCGCGAGAGGATCAGATCGAGGAGGCGGTCCGGGTCCCGCTCGCTCATGAGCGCCATTCCGACGCGGTTCAGCTCGTGGACCTGTCCGTGGAGCCGCTCCAGCTCCTCTCGTGAGCGGCCCGCGGCGAGCAGGGCGGCCGAATGCCGTCCGGCGGAGCGGAGCGTTCGGAGCATCTCGGCGCCCCCCGCGTCGTCGGCGAGGTGGTCGAAGAGGCGGCCGGCGACCTCCGCCACGTGCCGGGCGTTCTCGCCCCTGGTCACCGGAACGAGCCACTCCGGAAGCTCGCGGAGCGTGTCGGCCCCCGCCCCGGTCGAGAGGAGCCCGTCGGTGAGGAGGACGACGTTCGGCACGCCCTCCGGCTCGATCTCGGTCAGGCTCTCGACCCGCTCGAGCACGGTCCCGGATCCCAGCTCCTCCAGCCCCTCCGGGAGAGGCCCCGGCTCCGTCCACACGACCAGGCTGGGAGCGCTCGTACGGGGCTCGTCACCGCGGGTCGCGCCCCCGACCGCCTGGGCAGCCGCGGTGGGATCGGCGGCGGCGGCGGCGTCGGGGGCGGCGGAGGGATCGGAAGCGGCGGCGCGGGTCGATCGGCTCACAGGCGGCCTCCCGATGCGCGGTCGAAGGCACTCCGGGCCTCCTCCAGGCGACCGAGTCCCGCCATCACCTCGCCCTGGAGCAGCCAGAAGTCCACGCCGACCCGGCCGCCCGATTCGAGCGCGTCGAGCGCGGCCGCCGCGTCGTAGAGGAGCCCCGAATCGAGGTAGACGACGGCGGCCAGGAGCAGCCCGTCCCCGGCGGGATCCATCTCCATCTCCCGGAGGGCCCCGAGGGCCCCGGCCACCTCGGCGTAGGTCTCCGCGTCCGCGACGACGAACGACTCCTCCCGCGCGGGCCGGCCGCCCGTGGGGGCGATCGTCCATCGGTAGGTCTCGCCCGGCAGGAGCGGCGGCACCTCCGACGGGAGCGTCCAGAGCGTGTCGGCCCCCGCCTGGAACCGGACGGGAGGGGCGCCCTCGCGACGGAGCTGCACCGTGTACCCTTCCGCGCCGTCCACGGTCGCCCATCGGAACGTGGGCCGGACGTCCATCACGGCGATCCCGTTCCGGGGGGCGAGCGGGGTGGGCTCGCCCGGGATGGGGCGGATCATCCCCTGCCGGTTGGCCAGGTTCCGGCTGTCCGCGCTCGCCGCCCGCGAGAGCACCCGCACCGTGCGGTCGAAGAGATCGCCCTCCTCTGAAGGCCCGGGGTCGCGGATCTGAACGGCCTCGGTCACCTCCTGCCGGGTGCCGGTCCGCGAGACGACCACCGCCCGGCCGTCCTCGGCGGGCACGAGGCGGTCTCCCGCGCCGAGACGGGCGCCGACGGAGGCCAGCTCCGGATCGGCGCCCTCGCGCTGGAGCTCCACGTCGCCCTCCACCCGCACCACGACGGCGAGCGGCTGCTCCTGGAAGAGGGACGGGGTCGCGAGCCCGAGGAGGGGAAGCACGAGGAGGAGGAGCGCGGTCCGGCCGCGTGAAAGGGCCTTCGGCATCGTCATCTCCCGATTAGAATAAACATTCTACTTCCTCACTTCACCGTCCGGCGCACCACGAAGTCCCACTCCGCGGGCGGCGGCTCACTCCGGTATTCCCGCGCTCGCTCCAGGTACACCCGGCTGGGCCCGTCGTCCGGATCGGCGTCGAGCGCCGCGGCGAAGTACTCCACCGCGAGGGACCAGTCGCGATCCCGGAAGGCGCGAAGCCCCGAGTCGTAGTGCCCGAGCGCCTCCTCCTTCCCGGCCGTCAGCGGCGCCCCGGCGAGCTCCACCACCTCGAACACCCGTACCGGCCGATCCTTGCCCTTCACCGCGAGCAGGTCGAGCTCCCTCAGACGATACGCGGAGGCGTCGGCGTGCTCCAGGGTGAACTCCGACGTCATGAGAAGGGTCCCGTACGTCTTGTTCGCGGGCTCGAGCCTGGCCGCCAGGTTCACCGGGTCGCCGATGGCGCTGTAGTCGAAGCGCTCCCTGCCCCCCACGTTGCCCACCACGACCGAGCCGGTGTTGATCCCGATTCGGACCACGAGCGGCTCGTCGTGACGCCCCTCCTCCTTCCAGCGCCGGTTGATCTCACCCATCGTGCGCTGCATGTGCACCGCGCACCGGAGCGCCCGGTCGGCGTGGTCCGGAACGGCTTTCGGCGCGTTCCAGAAGGCCATCACGGCGTCACCGATATACTTGTCGAGCGTACCCTCCTCGTCCAGGACGAGGCCGGTCATCTCGGAGAGGTACTCGTTGAGGAGCGAGATCAGCTCCTCCGGCTCCAGCCGCTCCGAGAGCCCGGTGAAGCCGGCCAGGTCGGAGAAGAGGACGGTGAGCGGCCGCTTCTGGCCGCCGAGCCGGAGGGCCTCCGGATGCTCCGAGATCTCGTTCACCACCGCCGGCGAGACGTACTTTCCGAAGGCGCCCCGGATGAAGCGCTTCTCGCGCCCCTCGACGACGGCGACGTACGCGGTCGAGGCGAGGTAGCCGAGGAGGACGGCGAGGAGCGGCGTCACCACCGGGATCCAGAGGAGACCGCCGCCGGCGGGCAGTCCGCCGAGGACGGGCAGGGGGACGCTCCCGAAGAAGGCCGAGAAAGCGCCCAGCACCACGGCTCCGGCCGCGAGCACCGAGGCGCCGGCGCCCCAGGCGGGCCCCTTCCAGAAGACGACCACAGCCGCGGAGAGGGCCGCGAGAAGGAGGAGGAGGAGCGTGGGCCCGTCGGCGAGCCGACGGACGTAGCGTCCCTCCAGCATGTTCCTGAGCGCGTTCGCGTGCACCTCGACCCCGAACATCCACCCCTCGTAGTCGGCGGTGGCCCGGCCCTCGTCCACCCGCCCCCCGCCGGCCCCTTCCGTGTACTCGCCCCCCGCCTCGGCGGCCTCCTCGTAGAAGGGAGTGCGGAACTTGTCCGAATCGTGGAAGCCGGTGCCGAGCAGGACGATCTTGTCGCGGAAGAACTCCGGCGAGAAGAGCGCGAGCGCCTCCAGCTCCTGGGGGATGCCCGAGAAGGCGCGGAAGGTCTGGTGCTCGGACTCGGTGCGGGACGGTGGCCCGTGGAAGCGGACCGGGAACTGGAGGGTGTACTCCTCCGCGCTCACCGGGCCCCTGGCCCACGTCTCGGGGAGCCGCGCGGCGCCGGCGGGAAGCCCCGGAAGGTCGAGGCGACCGCCCCGCTCCGTCGCCTTGAGGAGCGAGTCGAGGTCGAGTCCTCGCGCTTCGGCGTAGACGGCCAGCGCGAAGGATGGGACGAGCCCCTCGGCCGACCGGGCGAGGAGGACCCCCTCGCGCACCGTCTCGAAGGCGGAGGGGAGCTCGGCGGCCCCGACGGCGGTGGCGGCTTCCGCGAAGTACGGCTCCGGCGGGGCGAGGGCGGGCGGATCCCGCTCGAGATCGAAGGGCGCGACGAGCACGACGTTGCCCGCCTCTTCCATCGCCCCGCGGAGCCGGCGGTCGCCGCCTCCGAAGAGGGAGTCCAGGAGCGGATGCCGCTCGTCCAGCCTCCGGTCCAGGTAGACGTCGAGCCCGATCGCGCGGGGTCCGGCCTGCGAGAGGGCCGAGATCAGGTCGGCGAGGAGGCGCCGCGGGTACGGTGAGAGGATCGGCGACTCCGCCGTGGCGGCCTCGTCGAAGAGGACGAGCACGATCTCGTCCTCGGCGTCGGCGGACACGTCCAGCTCCCCGCCCAGCGCCCGCTGCCGCCAGTCGAAGGTCGCCTCTTCGAGATCGGTGACCCGCGTCAGACCGCCGAGCCTGCCGGCGGCCCAGGCGAGCGCCGCCGCGAGCACGGCGATCAGCGCGAGGGCGAGGATCCGCCGCGGCTTCACCGTCCACCCCCTCGCCCATGTGCGCGGCATGCCGCCTCCTCCGCCCGGGAGATTCCTTACGGGCGGATCTCGTAGAAGAGCGACGCGGAGGCCCAGCCGGCGAGAGGCACGGCCCCGGGCGCGTCCGGCACCTCGCCGATGCCCTCGAGCACCGACCGGATCACCGCGTCGGCGAGCCGGTCGTCTCCCTGCGTGACCGCCTCCCCGGTGAGCGGCACGTCGATCGGCTCCGGCGTGACCCAGGCGCGGACCATGCCCCGACCCGGTGGCGGCTGGACCTCGATGTCGAAGCCCATCTCGTCCGAGGGGAACGAGACCCACTCCCCGGCCGGGACCCGGACCGGTCCGGGCTCGATGTGATTCGGATAGAGGACGGTGATCGAGTCGTTGGTCCCGAGATCGACCAGCGTGAGGTACCCGCCCCGCTCGGAGCGCACCTCGAAGCGCACGGTCTCGCCGAGGGCCAGCGTCTCTTCGCCCGCGTTCAACCGCAGTTCCACGTCGAAGGGCTGGGAGGGGTTCTCCATCGCCCCCAGGCGGCTCGCCGCGGCCTCGCCCCGCAGGATCCCCACGAGCCGGGAACGCCCGTCCCCGTCGGCGCCCACACGGCTCCGCTCCGTGCCGTCGGAGCTCAGCACCGCGATCTCGTCGGCGCGCCGGCGGAGGAGGAGCTCGGCATAGTCGTCCGGGTCCTCGACCAGACGCACCGAGCCCCGTTCGTCGAACTCCTCGCGAAGCGCGTCGGCGGTGGCGCTGGAGACCCCCCCGACGTTCACGCGGAGCGGGGTGGTCGGGAAGCGATACCCGACCAGGCGGAGCCGGTCGTCCGGCTCGACGGTGCCCGAGAGCAGGGTCGCGACCGAGCGGTCGGGCCGCACCTCCCGCACCCGGAGCCGGGCTCCGCCCCCGGACTCCAGCACGGAGCCGGTCGTCAGGCCCAGCGCCTGACCGCCCATGATCTCGACCTCGTCGCCACGCACCGCGACCACCGGGAGCTCCGCCGCTCCGGAGGTCCCGTCCGCCCCCTCCGCCCAGAAGAGCGAGACGTCCCGGTGCTCGACGTCCTCGCTGAGGAAGGGCTCCTGCTGGAAGCGGTTCCGGCGGAGGTCGTCCCGCACCCGGCGGAAGACGTCCTCGTAGCTGTCCGTCGACTCGGCACGCCAGAGCTGCCGCACGAAGAACGTGCTGAACGCGCCCCCGTGGAAGGCGTCCTGGCCTCCCTCACCCGGGAAGTACGCGTCGACGGCGGTCTGGTGCGGCTGGGCCGCCGCCAGCTCGAGCGCCCGGCTGCCCCCCGCGTCGAACCCGCTCCGGTCGGCCACGTCGCCGGCCGCACGACGACGCGGCGCCGCGTTCTCGGGGTCGGGCAGATCGTCCACCCTGCGGTCGAGGAGGCGGGTCCGGTGGAACGGGGTCGCGGAACGGGTGCCCGTGCCGGAGTGGCAGTTGTCGAGGAAGACGACCTGGTTCGACGTCGGGATCGCCGCGAGCCACTCGCGCAGCTCGTCGTCCACGATGTCGTTCTCGGGGGAATCCGGGAGGACGTCCGCCGGGGCGATGGTCTCGTCGAGGCCGTCCTCCTCGTCGCCGTCCTCGTCCCATACCTGCGATCCGTGGCCCGAGTAGACGAAGGTGAACTGGTCGCCGGGCCGCACCACGGAGGGGGCCCACTCCGTGAGGGCCTCCTCGATGGCCTCCCGCGTCGCCTCCCGGCTCACGAGCAGGCGGACGTTCTCGGAAGAGAACCCCCAGCGCGCCACGAGCACGTCTCGCCACGCGCGGGCGTCCCGCTCGGCTCCCGGCAGGTCGCCGCCGTCCACGTCGTCGAAGTGGACGTAGTCGCTGATGCCCACGATCACCGCCCACTTCGTCGGGCTCGTCCGCTCGGCCGGCGCGAACGCCAGGAGCGGAACGAAGATCGCGAGCGCCGCCACCACGGCGGCGGCGCGCACATGGATGCCTTTCAAGCCTTCCTCCTCATTCGGATCTCACAGCAGGATCTCGGGTCCCTCGGTCGCCGCGTCCACGACGACGGTCGATCCGCGTGCCTCCGCCTCCGCCCGCGCCCCGGCGACGATCGTGTCCAGCTCGGCGTCGCCGCGATCGGGTGCGTGGTGGAAGAAGAGGAGCCGTCCCACCTCCGCCTCTTCGGCCAGCGCGAGGGCCTGCCCGTAGGTGGAGTGCCCCCAACCCTCCCGGTGGACGTACTCCTCGTCCGTGAACATCGCGTCGTGCACCAGGACGTCCGCGCCCCGGACGAAGTCCCGGACGTCCTTCCTCCACTCCTCGCCGTCCACCTCGTAGCTCCCACCCGAGAGCTCGTTGTCGGGCAGGTAGCAGACCGAGGCGCCTCCGGCGTCCAGCCGGTATCCCACCGTATAGGAGGGATGGCGGAGCCGGATGGTCCGGACCCGCACCCCTTCCTCCTCCCAGGTGCCCTCGTTCAGGTGCCCGAACTCCAGCTGTCCGGCGATCGCGGCGTGCGGGACCGGGAAGTAGATCGGTCCCATCTGCCCGGCGAAGAGCGTCTCCACGTCCTGCTCGCCCTGTCTCGGACCGAAGATCCTCAGCCGGGAGCCGGGATCGTAGAGTGGCGAGAAGAAGGGGAACCCCTGGATGTGGTCCCAGTGGAAGTGGGTGAGGAAGACGGTGACGTCGACCTCTCCCCCGTCCTGGACCAGGGAGCCTCCGAGCGGACGGATCCCGGTGCCGGCGTCGAAGATCACGCGCCGGCCCGAGGCGCGGACCTCCAGGCAGGAGGTGTTGCCCCCGTACGCTGCGGTGTCCGGTCCGGGCGAGGGGATCGAGCCTCGGGTGCCCCAGCAACGGACGGAGACGGCGGCCGGGCTCGCAGACGAAGCGGCCCTCCCTCCGACCCCCGCCCCCTCGGCCGGCCGGCCGGCCGAGGTGCCCGCGTGTCCGGAGCGGTCCACCCCGTCTCCGATCACCGTCCTCCCGTCATCTCGGCACCCGCGGCGCTGCTCTCCCCGAAGATGGGTGCGTCGATCTGCACCGACGGGAGCGGGGCGTGCTCGGAGATCGGCGTGACGTCGATCTTGGCCACGCCTGCCAGGACGTGCGTCTCGGTGCGGTCTGTGAAGAGGACGAAGTCGTTCGGGCCGGGCTCGATGACCGAGGCGCAGGCCATCCTGACCGCCTCCATGCCTTCCGTGATCTGGTGCTCCCGGAGGACGTGGGCCGGCAGGTCGTTGAAGCCGCACTCGACCGCGTTCCCGACATTCACCATCTCGGCGCCCATGTCGGCGAGAAGCTGGTTCTCCGTGGTGATTCCCGAGGAACCGAAGAATCCGGCGTGCTCGCCGACGAAGAGGATGCGTCCTCCCTCTCCGGCGAAGCGCTTCAGGGTGTTCACCTCCTCGACGGTGAACGGGACCGTCGGGTTCCAGAGCCAGATCATCTTCACGTCGGGCTCGATCTCCGTGAGGCTCCCCTCCTCGCTCTCGATGGACCGGATCGTGAAGCCCGCCTCCTCGATCACCGAGCGGGTGGTCGACATGTTGTCGTCGAGGCACTCGCCGTTGTTGGCGCAGGGAGAGTTCCGGCCCCGGTCCCAGAGGATCACGGTCTCGTCGGAGCGGGTCCGGTCCCCGGTGAAGCCGACGAGGTTGCGGACCATGATGTGGTTGTTCGGATCGCCGACGCCGGCGGTCATCGCGCCGTTGTCGAAGATGTTCATGTCGTTGATCACCACGAGGTCCTCACCCGCCGTCGGGATCGGCGAGATCGTCATGGTCGCGCACGCCTCGGTAGTAGGCGCTCCTTCGATGTGCACACAGATCGGGAACCGGTCGGGGTCGGGGACCTCCTCGGGGGCGGTGTAGAACCCGTCCCCCGTGATCGTCCCGAAGACCTCGTCTCCGCCCTCCACCCCGTTCACGGTCCAGACGAGGGCCGTTCCGGGCGGAAGCTCCGAGACGGTGAACTGCTGCGTCCCGCCGGGAAGCCGCTCCGCCTCGGTCGGGAAGATCTCGAGGCTTCCCGTGACGACCACCTCCGTCTCGGCCGTGAGGCCCGTGGGCGTGGAGACCCGGACGATCGTCCGGCCCTCGGCGAAGGTCCGAACGACCCCGTTCGGCTCCGCCGGGACGATCTCGGCCACGCGGAGCGAGACCCCGCCCGAATTGTCCGTCACGGGGCTGTCGCCGATCCAGAACGTGTAGCTCGACGCCCCCGTCAGCTCGACCCCGGCCGGGAACTGCTCCATGAACGCGTCCCGGGCGGCCTCGTACCCGTCGAAGGGGCCTCCCCCCGCCCCGAACGACCCCACCCGCTCCGGGTCCTCGTCCATCATCACGCGGAAGTGATAGACGCTCCCGCTGCTCTGGCCCTCTTCGAAGTCCGGCCGGCCCCAGGGACTCCATGCGACGAAGCGCCCGTCGAGATCCGGTGTTACGCGGAGCACGTCCTCCGGATCGAACCCGGAAATCGTCACCCCGACCTCGAGCGCGCCGGAGGCGTCGGCCGTGGCGTTCACCCGGGAGTCCACGTCGATCCCCTCGACGCCCCCCTCGGCGTCCACGTCGGGCGCGTCGCACCCGTCGCAGGAAGAGACCTCCGCGATCGCCGGATCGTCGGAGGCCCACCCGAGGGGGACGTCCTCGATCGGGTCGCCCTCCGCATCGACCACCGTCGCGAGGAGCCCCGCCGAGAGCCCCGGCATCACGACGACGGCCCGGGGAACGAGGAGGACGGCCGAGGCGTCCGCCCCCGGCCCGACGTAGGCGAGGGTGCCCTCGATCTCCAGGAGGTCGCCGTCCGTGACCGTCACGCCCTCCATGGTGGACGTGAAGAGCGGCTGCCCGTCGGCGTCCAGCGCCGTGAAGTGGAAGTCGTAGGAGCGATCGCTCACCCGGGTGTCGATGACCACCTCGAGGGTGTCCACTTCGTTCGAGGCGTCCACGTCGATGATCGTGTCGGCCGCCGTGCGCCCGTCGGGGTTGGCGGTGACGACCACCTCCCAGGCATCGCGATCGTCCCACGCGAGGCCGAGACTCTCGTCCGTCGGGTCGGAGAGCCCGACCCCCTCGAAGGTGAGCTGCGGGCTCACCCGCAGGATGCCGGCCGCGGATCCCGGTCCCTGGAGATCGTCTCCGTCGGCACACGACGAAAGCGCGAGCCCGCCCATCAGGGCGAGACACGCGAACAGGCGCATGGATACGGGTCGGGAGATCGGGGCCACGGCACTGCTCCGGCTGAGGGACGGGAGGGATGTCGACCGGGGAGACGGCGGGTGGTCGACGCTCCGGCTCCGAATATCCCGCCCGTCCGCTCCGGGGGCAAGGCGAGCGGCGCTCCGGCCACGCGCCGCCGAGGGAAACTCTCGCCACATCAGGGGCGGAAGCATTACCTTTCGCGATCGTCCGCGCAATATGTTTACGTGGGATGGCGCCGTCGTGCGTCCATCGCGAGGGAGGCGAGCATGGAAGAGCTGAACACGCTGTCCGATCCTCAGGGCTTCGCCCGCTCGCTCCGCGAGCTGGACCTCTTCGACGGCGTTCCCGAGGAGCGCCTCGACGAGATCGCCCGCATCGTCGCGGAGGCCCGCCGCGAGCAGGTGCAGTCCTCGCTCCGCGGCGTGGACCTCTTCGAGGGGCTCTCGGACGACGACCTCCGGGACATCGAGGGGATCTCCAGCAGGGTGCGCCTGGATCCGGGCGAGGTCCTCTTCGAGGAAGGCGAGCCCGGAGACGCCTTCTACGTGGTGCTGAGGGGGGCGGTCGAGCTCTTCAAGGGACGCTCGGGCGGCACGGAGCAGAAGCTGGCGATCTCACGACCCGGCGGCACGTTCGGCGAGATGGCGCTGCTGAACGACACCCCCCGCTCCGCGAGCGCCCGGGCCGCCGAGGACACGGCGCTGCTCTCGATCGACCGCGAGGACTTCCAGCGGATCCTGGGTGAAGGCATCGCGGTGCGGCTTCTCCAGGGCCTCTCGCGCGCGCTCTGGGCCACGTCGGTCCGGCTCGCCTCGCAGCAGAGCCGGCAGGCGGAGGAGCCCCGCGGGGTGCTGCGGCAGGTGAGCCGGCTCATCCAGCGCCGGCTGCTTCCGCGGACCCCTCCCGAGATCGAGGGATTCGAACTCGCTGCCGACGCGGTCGTCTCCGAGGCCGACGACGGCCGGGTGCTCTGGGACTCCTTCCGGCTCGCCGGCGGGAGGCATGCGCTCGCCTCGCTCGAGGTGCGGGGACAGGGGCTGCCGCCCGGTCACCACCTGGCCCTCTGCCGGGTGCTCCTCCACGAGCTCGGTCCCGAGTGCGGCGATCCGGCGGAGCTGCTGGCCCGCGTCAACGACGCGCTGGCGGAGATCCACATCGAGGATCTGGGGCAGCACGTCGAGGCGGTCCTGCTCACCGTCGCGGCGGATCGGGTCGAGTGTGCCGCGACCGGGGGCACGCCGCTCCTCCTCGCCCGCTCGGACGGCGAGGTCGAGCGGATCTCTCCCGTGGGCGCGCCGCTCGGCATCGAGAAGGGGCGGGAGTTCACCCTGGAGAGTCTCCACATGGGCCCCGGCGACGCCGTCTTCCTGCTGTCGGGGCGGGACGAGTCCGAGCTCCCGGGGGCCCTGACCCTCGCCGAGCTCCAGGAGGAGGAGGACCCCGTCCGGATCCTCGGATGGCTCCGGCACAGCTCTCGCGGCGGATCGATGATCGTGGTGCGCCGCACCGGCACCGCCGGAGCGGGGGCCGAGGTCGAGGCCGCGGGGGCCGAGGCGGAACCGGCCGCCGGGGCCGTCGGAGACGGGTCCGCGGCGGCGGCCGCTCCGACCCACGGGGCCGGAGCGGCGAGATCGCTCCAGGACGACGCGATCCCGGAGGGAAGGGGCGAGGCCGACGACGCCTCCGACGACCTGCTCGGCTCGGCGGGTGATTTCGACTCGCTGCCCGAGATCCCGCGCATCTGAGCACCGATCGACGGAGCCGAGCAGTGGCCGGAGCCGGGAGCCCTGGAGGTGGAACCGTGGTGCGGTCGGACGATGCGGGGGCGCTGAACCGGCAGCTCCAGCGCGCCCTGCTTCCCCGGAACGCGCCGGGCGTAAAGGGTTATGACCTCGCGGCGGGAACCACGCTGGAGGACGGAGGGAGGGGCAACACCGTGTGGGACGCCGTCGAGCTTCCCGGGGCGTCCGTGACGTTCGCGACGCTCGACGTCCGGACGGACGGCTTTCCTCCCTCGCACTTCCTGGCGATGGCTCGGATGATGCTCCGTGAAGCGGCGCGGACGGAGAGCTCGATGGACGCCCTCCTGCGCCGGATGAACGACGCGCTCGTGGAGAGCGCGCACCCGGGGACGGGCCAGTTCATCGAGTGCTCCCTGCTGGTTCTGGAGCCCGGGCGGGTGCGCTGGGCCTCGTCCGGCCGCCCGCCCGGCGGGGTGATCCGGCGGGAGGGCACCTTCGAGGAGCTCCCGTCCTTCGGGCCCCCGCTGGGAATGCTCCCGGGCTTCCGCTACGGCGAGCGGGAGATCGAGCTGGGAGCGGGCGACGCGGTCGTCGTCCTCTCCCACGGCACGCCGGGTCTCCTCAGGGGGGCCGCGGACCTGGTGGCGTCGCTCCACGGCAAGCCCGCGGGCGAGCTGGTCGAGACGCTCCACCGGGCGATCCGGAAGGCCGCCCCCGATTCCCCCGACGAGACGTCGGCGCTGTACGCACGCAGGCACTAGAAGACCCAACCGAGTCGAAGAAGATGCCCGTCACCGAAAAAGACGTCCGCGACGCACTCAAGCAGGTCAAGGACCCGGAGCTGGGTCTCGACCTCGTCGTCCTCGGTCTGGTCTACGACATCGAGATCGAGGGAGAGGAGGTGCTCGCCACGATCTCCCTGACCTCGCCGATGTGCCCCGCCGCGGAGCAGATCGTCTCCGACGCGGAGGACGCCGTGCGGGGGGTCCAGGGCGTGGAGGGCGCGAAGGTGCAGCTCACCTTCGACCCCCCGTGGACCCCGGAGCGCATCAGTCCGCTCATCCGCTCCTCACTCGGGCTGTAGCCCGGAGCCACCAGGAGATCCCCATGGCGCCGTTCACCGAAGACGAGCTGAAGGCGAAAGTCCAGGACGGCTACATCGTCGAGTCGCCGGAGGAGATGACCGAGGGGTACCGGAAGGCCCTGGTGGTCCAGCTCACGGTGCAGGCCGACACCGAGCTCATCAGCGCCCCGGCGTACTGGATGGCCGCCCGCCACGCCCCGTCGACCAACACCCAGGTCAGCGCGCATGCCATCATCCAGGACGAGCTGGCGCACGCGAACATCGCCTACCGCCTCCTGGAGGACATGGGTGAATCGAAGGAGGCGCTCCTCTACGGCCGCGAGCCGCACGAGTTCAAGCACCCGTACGGGTTCGACCAGCCTCTCGAGAGCTGGGCCGAGCTGGTGGTGGCGAACGGCTTCTTCGACCGCGCGGGCATCACCCTGCTCTCCGACGTCCACAGGAACACCAGCTACGGCCCGCTGAAGCGCGCGCTCGTGAAGATCGACATGGAGGAGACCTTCCACCTCCGCCACGGCGAGGTGTGGATGAAGCGCCTGGCGAAGGCGGGGGGAGAGGCGCGGGATCTGCTCCAGCGCGCCGTCGACTGGATGTTCCCGATGACGATCGAGTGGTTCGGGCTGCCGGACGACAAGAAGCGCCACAGCGGCCAGCTCGACTACCGGCTCAAGGGCATGACGAACGACGAGCTGCGCCAGGCGTGGATGAGCTCGACGGTGCCTCTCTGCGAGTCGCTCGGCCTCGACGTGCCCGCGCACCACGACGAGGAGAACGACGCCTACGTCCTCGACTACCCCTTCCCCTGCCGCTACGACGCGGAAGCGAAGCGGTGGCTCTTCGACGAGGGCGAGATCTCCTGGGACGAGGTCTTCGACCGGTGGAAGGGCAGGGGACCGATGAACGAGCGCTACGTCGAGTCCGTTCGCCGCTCCCGCTCCGACGTGGAGCGGTGGCTGAACGGGGCGGCGGCGGCGTGAGCCCGCCGGGGATCCCCCTCCACGTCCAGTCCCACGCCAGCGGCGGCCGGGATCTCTGGTCCGACCCGCTCCCCTCGGCTCCGTCCGACCCGGAGCAGGCCGTATGGGGCCTCCTGGACGAGGTGCTCGACCCCGAGCTCCCGATCAGCCTCGTCGAGCTGGGCCTGGTCTACGGTGTGGAGGTGGAGGGCGAGCACGTCCGGGTCGAGATCACCTTCACCGCCACCGCCTGTCCCTGCATGGAGTTCATCCAGGACGACGTGCGGGAGCGGCTGCTCCGGGAGAGCTGGATCGGGACCGTCGAGGTGGAGGACGTCTGGGACCCGCCGTGGACGAACGAGCGCATCACGCCCGCCGGGCGCGAGAAGCTGAGGAATCTGGGAGTCGGGGTTTGAGGAGAATCCGATGAGGGAGCGGGTCTACGAGATCTTCGCGCGGAAGAGCCGGGGCGAGCCCCTGCGGCACGTGGGCTACCTCGACGCGCTCGACGACGAGTTGGCGCGCGTCTACGCCTGGAAGACGTACGACGAGGAGAACTGGTTCGAGATGTGCGTGGTGCCGCGCGCCGCGATCATCCCCGTCAACCGGGAGGACGGGCCCTTCGTGCGCCCCACCCCGGGCCGAGCGGACGCCCGTCCCCGAGCGGCCGACGCCGCCCGCGAGGTGCCGGAGGCGCAGTCGTACGGAGGGGAGCGGTGAGCGCGCCCCTCGACAACCCGGCCGAGGTCGAGGCGGGGGCGCCCGACGCCCTCCGGCGGCACGTGCTGACCCTCGCCGACACCAAGCGCATCCTGGGTATCCGCTACAGCGACTGGCTCCTCGGTGCGCCCTCGATCGAGACCGGCATCGCCACCTCCTCGATGGCGCAGGACGAGTGGGGGCACGCCCGGCTCCTCTACGCCATGCTCAAGGACTTCGACCTGGATCCGGTGGAGGTCGAGCACGAGCGGGAGCCTTCCGAGTACACCTCGATCGACGCCCTCGACCGCCCCGTCGACGACTGGGCGAGCCACGTCGTCCTGGTGGTGGTGGTCGACGGGGCGCTGACCGCCGCTCTGGAGGGGTTCGCCGCGGGACGCTACGAGCAGGCCCGCGCCCGGGTGCCGAAGATGGTGTCCGAGGAGGATTTCCACCGGGACCTCGGCCACGCCTGGTTCCGGCGGCTGGCGAACGGCACGGACGAGGCCCGGGACCGGCTGCGGACGGCCACTCGGGAGATCCTCCCCCGTACGCTGGCGTGGCTGGAGCCCGACGACGAGGTCGCCGACGCGCTGGCCGCCGAAGGCCTGGCGCCCGCCTCCGGCACGCTTCGGGGGCGCTTCCTCGACGGGGTGCGGGACCTCCTGTCGCTCGTCGACGTGGAAGCGGACGGGGTCGAGCCCGTGCGGGACGACTGGGACGCGGACCGGCGCCGGGGTCCGGGAGCGCCGGACGCCGAATCCGTCGAGCGCGCCCGGGGCGACCGCAACCGCGCGCTCTTCGTCGAGTGAAGCGGGAGGTGGCGATGAGTGGGAGCTCCGCCTCCGACGCCCCGGATCCTTCCGCCGAGCGGAGCTCGAGGCTTCCGGAGCGGCCTCCCTGCCCCTTCTGCGAGGGGCGCGAGACCGAGCTGGCGAACGCCTTCGGCCCCCACGCCTCGGTGGCGTCCTACTGGTGCCGGAGCTGCCGGAGCCCCTTCGAGTTCATGCGTTGGACCGAGCGTGGCGATGAGTGAGGACGGGCCGGGCGGTCCGGAGGAGTTCCGCGCCTACCGGGAGCGGATGAACCGGCGCATCCTCGAGACGGGCAACCTCGAGATCCGGCGCTTCTTCGCCCTCGACGATCGGGTCTACCGCGAGGGGAGCCTTCCCACCCGCACCAAGGAGCTCCTCGGGCTGGTCGCCTCCGCCGTGCTCCGCTGCGACGACTGCATCCGCTACCACCTCGTGCGGTGCACCGAGGAGGGGCTGGAAGAGGAGGAGCTCCTCGAGGCGCTCTCCGTCGCGCTCGTGGTGGGCGGCTCCATCGTGATCCCCCACTTCCGTCGAGCCGTGGAATTCCTGGACGAGCTCCGCGGGACGGAAGCGTAGTCGATCCGGCCGATCAGGCCGCGATCTCGTCCAGCTCGACCTCGGCCAGGTAGTCCTTCAGCGGACTCGCGATCGCGCGGGCCCTCTCGACGACGGTGGCGACGAGCGGGTCGGGGGCCTCGGATCCGTCCCGCAGCCGCCGCACCACGGCGGCCCCGAGCGCGGCGTCCGAGAGCTCCGACGCCTGATAATACTCCTGATAGCGGGCGCTGACCCGCTGCTCGAAGAGGGGGAGGGCGGCCCGGGGCATGCCGTGCTCCACGAGGTCCTCGAAGACCGCGGCGTGGAGCGCGTCGAGCGCCCGCCGGATCGCCGTCGGCGCCGCGCGGTCGTGGAAGGCCATCTGGATGGCACGGGTATGCGCCCACACCACGAAGATGAGGGCCTCCTTGGCTCCGTGCTCGTCGGGAAGCCCCTTCTCGTCCGAGATCCCGAGTGAGCCGAGGAGCCCGTCCTCGAGAGCACCGGAGACGAGATCGGAGTAGCTCTCCCACACCAGTCGCGCGACCGTGTCGGCGAGCGCGGGGGCGTCGAGCCGACCCGGCGTCCGGAACGTGGAGGGCTCTTCCCGGGTTCCCGGGACTGCGGGCGGCGTGGCATGGGTCATTTCTTGCTTTCTCCCCTGTCCGGGACCGCCGGGTCACCGGCGAGCCCGGAGAATCGAATGCGGGTATCCAAGGTACGTCCGAACTCCGGGAGAGTTCCGGAATCCGGGGCGAGGGTGGGGCCGGATCCCGCTGCACCCCGGCGTCGCCGAACGATCACGTGAATCACAGGAGGGCAGGCATGCCGCGTTCCCTTTCTTCCCTTTCGGGGGATCCGACCTCGCGTGCCGGCCGTCGTGCGGCCGGTCCCAGGGGTCGTCCTGCCGGCCGTCCGCCCACCGCGGCGATGCTCCTCCTCGTGCCGCTCCTCGCGGGCGGCTGCGCGGCCGGTGAAGGGGAGCTTCCGCAGCCACGGCCGCTCGTCATCCATTCGGGTGAGCGGATCGCGCCGGAGCCGGAGCGGCTGGAGGAGATCGACGCCTGGGTGCGGGACCAGATGCAGAACATCCGGGAAGATCCCTCCTTCCTCATCGTCACTCAACCCGCTCCGGAAGAGGTGTATCCCTGGGAGACGCTCGAGATCGAGGCGGATACCGCCCGGGTCGCGCTCGAGCGCGGCGCGGCCGACGCATCCGGCCCCTACATGATCTACGCGCATCTCCATCTGATGCACGAAATGGGCCGCATCGAGGAGTTCGCGCCGGAGGCGGAGGGCCTCACGGCATACGATCTGGAGCGGGCGATCCTCGCGCGGGTGGCCGACGCCTGGCTCCTCGGACGCGCGGTGTACGACCTGGCCCCGTACCGGCCGCTCGACGAGCTGCTCTACGCGCAGGAGAACGGCTTCCTCGACGCCTACGTCCTCACCGCCCGGGCCGAAGCCTTCCCCGAGCGACGGGAAGAATGGCTGGCCGAGAACCCGGGACGTCAGGAAGCCTTCGAGTCCTGGTTCCAGGACGCCTTCGACATGGAGCCGCCCGGTCCGCGGGGCGACGGCGAGGAGGAGGAAGAAGAGACTCCAGGGGCCTCGCGGCGGCGCTAGGCGCCGCGCGCCACATCCCCCGGCCTACCCTCCGACCCGGACTTCCCACTTGCGGTCGATCGGCGGCCCCTCCCGCTGCCCGTCCTCGTCCACGACCCGGACGTCCACCCGCCCCGTGCGGGCGAGCCGGTCGTCCGAGGGCTTCCCCCCGAAGAGGGCGAAGCCCTCCACGCGCGCGGAGCGCTCGTCGCCCCCCGGTGAGACCGCTCGGATGCGCGCACCCCCGAGGTCCCGGACCGAGGGGGTCTCCCCGCTCTGGAGCCTGAGCCGGAGGATGCGGCCACCGTGCGGCGCGTCGAGGGCGTCGAGCACGCGGAAGACGGTGGCGGACCGGTCGGAAGCCATCGTGAAGCCTCTCTGAGTGCGGGGGCCGGCCGCGTCGAGGGCGGAAAGGCCGGCGACGGGGGCGGAAAGGCCGGCGACGTGGGCGGCGGAAAGATCGGCCGCGCGGAGATCTGAACGGTCGTCGTCGCGGATCCTGCCGGCGGCGGCGGGGTTTCCCCGGCCGGGATCCGCCCCGCGACCCCGGCGATCCCGCCGAGTCCACCGGCCGAAGGGTAGAGCCGACCGGAGATCCCGTCAACGACACTCCCCGACGCGAGGAGCCCGCCAGAGCCATGGTCGAGCCCCCCGAACGTGCCCCCGATTCCACGACCGGGGGCTCCGAGCGCTCGGGGACGCACCCCCGCTCTCCGCTCGAGATGGAGCCGGAGGAGATGCGGGCCCTGGGATACGGGGTCGTCGATCGTCTGGTCGAGCGATGGTCGAGGCTCGCGGAAGAGCGGCCCTGGGTCGGCGCGGCACCGGACGAGATGGAGGAGCTCCTCGACGGACCGCCCCCCGAGGAGGGCTCCGACGCGGGGGCCGTGCTCGAGCGCGCCGTCGCCGAGATCCTCGGCCCGGCCGGACGGATCGACCACCCCCGCTTCTTCGCGTTCATCCCGTCTTCGCCCACCTGGCCGTCCGTGCTCGGCGACCTCCTCGCCACCGGATTCAACGTCTTTCAGGGCACCTGGCTGGAGTCGGCCGGGCCGAGCCAGATCGAGGTCACCGTCCTGGACTGGTTCCGCCGGTGGACCGGGATGCCCGAGGGGACGTCGGGAATCCTGACCAGCGGAGGGTCGGCTGCCAACCTCGTCGCCCTGGTGACGGCCCGCGACGCGGCCGACCCTCCGCCGGGTCGGGGGCGGATCTACCGCAGCGACCAGGGTCATTCGTCCCTCGACCGTGCCGCACGGATCGCCGGGCTCGGCGCCGACGCCGTGCGGGAGGTCGGCACCGACGAGCGCCTCCGGCTCGACCCGGCGGCCCTCCGGCGGGCGCTGCGGGACGACCGCGACCGAGACCTGGCCCCCATCGCGGTGTGCGCCAACGCGGGAGCGACGAACACGGGGGCGGTGGATCCGCTCGCCGAGATCGCGGACGTCTGCCGTGAGGAGTCGGTCTGGCTGCACGTCGACGCCGCCTACGGGGGGTTCGCAGCGCTGCACCCCGGGGGGCGGGCGCTCCTCGAAGGGATGGGCCGGGCGGACAGCCTCACGCTGGATCCCCACAAGTGGCTCTATCAGCCGTACGAGGCGGGCTGCCTCCTGGTCCGGGACGTGGAGCGGGTGCACGCCTCCTTCCGCGTGCTCCCCGACTACCTCCAGGACGCCGAGCCGGGGCGGGGCGAGGTGAACTTCGCCGACCGCGGCGTCCAGCTCACCCGCGCCTTCCGGGCGCTGAAGATCTGGACCTCGGTGCAGGTCTTCGGCGTGCGGGCCTTCCGCGACGAGATCGGGCGGACGATGGAGCTCGCGCGTCGGGCCGCGGAGCGGATCCGGCGCTCCCCCGTGCTCGAGCTCCTCTCGCCGGCGTCGTTGGGAATCGTGTGCTTCCGAGCGCGGCCGCCGGAGGGCGCCATCGGAGACGCCTCGCTCGAGGCACTCAACCGGCGGATCCAGGACCTGTTGTTGGGCGAGGGGTCGGCGATGATCTCCTCGACCCGCCTGCGGGGGACGTACAGCCTGCGCCTCTGCATCATGAACTACCGGAGCCGGTGGGAAGACGTCGAGGCCGTCCTCGCCCGCATCGAGGAGCTCGGCGGGGCGTCGACGTGAGCGATCCCTTCCAGGACGGGCCTCCCACCCTGCCCCGGTCGTCCCTCGTGCTGGTGCGAGGCGCCTTCGTCGCCTCCGCGGCTCTCGTCCTCCTTCTCCACTTCGGCGCGGGCGTGCCCCTCCGCCACGCGCTCCTCCTTCCGCTCCTCCTCCTGCTCCTCCCGGCGATGGGCGTCGCGCAGGCCCCTCTCGTGAGCGAGCTCCGGGCCGACGACCGGACCTCCCTCTACGGCGTCTCCGGCGCGACGATCCTTCTCCTGGGAGCGCTCTCGGTGGGCGTCGGGCTTCCGGGTCCCGGATCCGGCGCCATGGGTCTGGTGCTCCCACCGGTCGGCACCCTGCTGCGCTGGAGCCTCCTCCTCCTCGGCGCGGCGGGCGGGATCATCGTCCTGTTCCACCTGGCGACCCGTATCGCGGGGTACCGCGAGCCCGCGTACCTCGAGCTCCTCCTGCCCAGGACGGGACGGGAGAAGGCCGGCTTCGCGCTCCTGTCCGCGGCCGCCGGCGTCGGCGAGGAGGCCGCGTATCGGGCCTACGGGATCGCCACCATCGTGTCGCTCGGCGGATCGGCCTGGCTCGCGGTCGCGGTCACCTCGCTCTCCTTCGGGCTCCTCCACGGATACCAGGGCTCCGTCGGGGTGGCCCGGACGGGGAGCCTGGGAGCCGTGTTCGCGATCTCCCTCCTCCGGTGGGAGACCGTCGTGCCCGCCATGATCGTCCACATGGCCGTGGACCTGCTGATCGGCCTCTGGATCGGCGACAGGCTGCTCCCGTCGCGGCGCGGCGCGGGGGCCGAGGACCGGAACACGCCGTCAGATGGCGGGATGATCTCGCCGGGCGGCGAGGCCCCTCCGGGCGACGCCGAGGCCTCTTCGGCCAACGGCGAGGCCCCTTCGGACGGCGGGGAGGACTGACCGGGCATCAGAGCGCCTCGATCGCGCTCTTGAGAAGTTCCGGGGGGATGTCGCTCTCGCGCTTCCACCCGGCCGACGCGGTCCGCCAGTCGGGATCGACGCCCCTGCTACGCCCCTCCCGCACCAGCGCCCCCGCCGG